>CAZWEY010000018.1:0-24579 GCA_964632055.1 uncultured Sphingomonadaceae bacterium | reverse complement strand
ATGGTGTGCTGCGAACGGCTTTTGGCGACGTTGACCAGCCGGGCGGCGGGATTGATCATCGCCATTACCGCGGGATCGACCAGCCCGTCATGCACCACAATTTGCGCCGCCGCCAGCAGCCGCGCAGCGCGCAGTGTGAGGAGATCGGCATCGCCCGGCCCGGCGCCGACCAGCCAGATCTTGCCGGTTCCTGCAGGCAGGGAGGAGGAGTGGGGCGCTAAGCTCATGCAATGCCCTTGGCGAAGTAGGTCGCAAGAAGAAAGCCAGAATGGCTTTGTGGGGGTGAAGGAAAATTATCCCTTCGTTGTCGGGCCGTCGGGCGCGGCCCATTGCCTGATGTGCAAATCCCTCTGTGGAAAGGGAATTTCCACGCCATGGGCGCGGAACTTGGCCAGCACCGACTTGAGCAGTTCCGAGGTCAGGCTGCCGATCCCGGCTTCCGGGTCATCGATCCACACCAGCACCTCGAAATTGATCGCGCTATCGCCAAACCCGGTCAGCCAGACCTTGGGTTCCAGCCCCTTGCGCAGCCGGGGCATTTCATTGGCCGCTTCCAGCATCAGCCGTTCGACCAGTTCGACATCGGAATGATAGGCGACGCCGACCGGCACCCTTATGCGCACATCGCGCGAGCTGAACGACCAGTTTTCGACCTGGCTGGTCATCAGCGTTTCATTGGGGATGATGAATTCGATCCGGTCGCGGGTGATGACCGATACCGCGCGGATGCCGATGCGATTGACCTCGCCGAAGGTGCGGGTGTTGCCGTCGCCCACCGCAATGACATCGCCCGGCTTGATCGAACGGTCCATCAGCAGGATAATGCCCGAAATGAGATTGCCGAAGGTCTTTTGCAGGCCAAAGCCGACAGCTAGGCCGAAAGCGCCGGAAAAGACGGCAAAGGCGGTGAGGCTGATGCCGAGGAAATCAATCGCCAGCAGAAACAGCCCGATCCACAGCACCAGAGAGATTATTTTTTCGCTGAGCAGACGCTGGGCCGGATCAAGGCCTGTGGCGCGCCGGAAACCACGCTTGACCAGCATGGTCAGCACCCGGCCGACAATGAACACGGTTGCCACCACCAGCACGATGACCAGCGCGCGATAGACCGAGATGCGATAATCGCCGATGTCGAAGCCGATGGAGTCGAGGTCCTTGATGGCCTGCCCGATGGTTTCCCCAATGTTCATGACTGCCCCCATGCGGCAAGCCCCCGCTCCAGATCGGCGATGAGGTCAGCCGGGTCTTCCAGCCCGATCGAAAGCCTGACCCCGAAGCGATCTGCCTTGTTCCAGCCAGCAGGCGGCCATGCGGTGGCACTTCTGGCTCCTGCCGGATCGGATGGCACGGCAAGGCTTTCAAACCCGCCCCAGCTATAGCCGATGCCGAACAGCTCCAGCGCGTCGATCAAGCGGTTGCGCGCGGCCTCGTCGCCGCCTTTCAAAACGAAGCTGAACAAGCCGCAGCCGCCGTTAAAATCGCGTTTCCACACATCGTGGCCCGGCGCGCCGGGCAGCATGGGGCACAGCACATGGGCCACTTCGTTGCGGCCGGAAAGCCATTGCGCGATGGCGAGCGCGCTGGCTGTTTCGCGCTCCAGCCTGAGGCCCAGCGTGCGCAATCCGCGAAGGCAAAGGGCGGCATCGTCGGGCGAGACGATCTGCCCCAGAAGCTGAGCCGTGCGGCGCAGGCGGCCATAAAGCGGTTCGGCCGCGCTCACCGAACCCATCATCAGGTCGGAATGGCCGCCGACATGCTTGGTCAGCGCCATGATCGCGATATCGCAGCCCCGTTCCAGCGCGGGAAAGCCAAGCGGGCTCGCCCATGTATTGTCGATCAGGCTCACGGCTCCCTTGTCGCGCGTGATGGCGGCAAGGGCAGGGATGTCGCAGACTTCCATCGAATGGCTGCCGGGCGCTTCCAGCAGCACTGCAGTGGTCCTTTCGCAGAAATGCCCGGCAAAACCCGGCACATCCAGCGGATCGAAAAAGCGCGTTTCCACGCCATATTGCGCCAGCAACGAGCGGGCGAGGCCCCGGCTCGGCTCGTAGACATTGTCGCTCATCAGCAACACATCGCCCGCTTTGAGCACCGCCATCAGCGCGCCCGCAATGGCGGCCACTCCGCTTGGATAAAGCAGCGTCCCGGCAGCGCCGGGTTCCATTTCGGTCAGCGCTTCTGACAGCGCCCATTGCGTCGGCGCGCCGCGGCGGCCGTAATAGAACCGGCCATCCTCGTTCAGCCTGCCGCCTGCCTTCAGCGCGGCGGTATCTTCATAGAGATGCGTGCTGGCGCGCCACACAGGCGGATTGACCACCGGCCCGGTCCATTGCGCCCTGCGGCCCGCCTGAACCAGCCGGGTCTGGGCTCCATCGTCGGGGGTCTTTTTTCTCGCCATGCCGGAACAGTCCTAGCTCCCGGCGCAAGGGGCGTCCAGTTAGATGCTTGTGCTGGCGCGGCGATGGGGGCATTTGATGCGCCATGACTGATAATACTCCCCCCCTGCATCTCGGCCAGCTAAGTGCGCTTCCCGCATCGCCGGACGAAGCCGTGCTGGATTATGTCCCTAACCCCCGGCCCGGCGCGCTTTACCTGGCGCGCTTTGCAGCACCGGAATTTACCTCGCTCTGCCCTGTCACAGGACAGCCCGATTTCGCCCATCTGGTGATCGACTATGCGCCTGCTGAAGCAATCGTCGAATCGAAATCGCTCAAGCTGTTTCTCGGCTCGTTCCGCAATCATGCCGGATTTCACGAGGATGTGACGGTGGGCATTGGCCAGCGGCTGGCGGAAGAGATGCGCCCACGCTGGCTCAGGATCGGCGGATACTGGTATCCGCGCGGGGGCATCCCGATCGATGTTTTCTGGCAGACGGGTGCTGCGCCCGAAGGGCTGTGGGTGCCCGATCAGGGCGTTGCCTCCTATCGCGGGCGGGGCTGAGCCGATGCAGATTGGCGTCGGCATCCCGGTCCGCTATCGCCCGGACGAGGCAAAGCCGCTGGAAGACACTTTCCGGCTGGCGGAACTCGCGGAAGCTGCCGGGTTCGATTTCCTCTCGCTCGGCCATCATGTCTTTACGCCCGATTATCCCAGTCCTTCGCCTTTCACCATGTTGGCAGGAATTGCGGCGCGGACCGAGCGTATCCGGTTGGCGAGCGTCATATTTCTCCTGCCGTTGCACAATCCGGTGGCGGTGGCCGAGCAGGTGGCGACGGTCGATATCATGTCGGGCGGGCGGATGATCTTCGGCGTCGGCGTCGGTTATCGCGACTATGAATTCGAAGGCTATGGCGTCGATCCCAAGCGGCGCGGCAAGCGGACGAGCGAGGCACTGGCCGCGATCCGCCAGGCATGGACCACGGGCCGCTGGAACTTTACGGGCAGCGAGTTTTCCATTCCCGACCTTCCCGCCGTGCCGATGCCGAAGCAGAAGCCGCATCCGCTGATCTGGGTGGGCGGCACATCCGGCCCGGCTCTTTCTCGCGCGGCAAAGCTGGGCGATGGCTGGGTGGCGACCAACATGCAGCCGCTCGCTGATATCGTCGAAATGTCGGACAACTACCGCGCGCAGGCGAGCGATGCGGGCAATGCCTCCTTCACCTGCATCAGCCGCGATGCGTGGCTGGCCGACAGCCGCGAGCAGATGCTGGAGGAATGGTATGGCGATACGCGTGACCGCCACCTGGCCTTCCGCCGTATGGGCTTTTCCGCCAGCGACCCGCAAGGCGTGATGGACCGGCTGGAGAAGGGGGAAGCTGTCGATCCGATGGATTTCATCCGTGACCGGGTGATCGGCGGCACGGCCGAAGATGTGATCGGCCAGATGCGCGGATGGAAGGATAAGGCCCGGCCCGATGCACTGCTTCTGTTGCTCAACAAGAAAGCGGGTTACGATCAGCTTGCCCGTGTAATCAGCAATATGGGGCGCGATGTGCTTCCTGCCCTGAGGCCCTGATCCCCGGCGAGGCAATGGCAGGGAACGAATGAGGGATTGAGGATGGCTGACTGGTATACGCTGACCACCGCGCAGCAACTTGACGCAATGGCGCAAGAGACGCCCGATAAGGAGCTGATCCATGCCGGCGGGCGTTGGTGGACGGCGGCCGAGCTTGCTGCGCAGGGCCGCGCGCTAGCTGTTGCGCTTCATGGGCTTGGCTTGCGCAAGGGCGATGTCATCAGCACCCAGATGCCCAATTGGGTGGAAGCGCTGGCGATCGATTATGCCGCAAGCAGGCTGGGTCTGGTGGTGAACCCGGTGGTGCTGATCTATCGCGAGGCTGAATTGCGGCAGATCCTGAACGATTGCGGAGCCAAGGCGATCTTCGTGCCGCAGCATTATGGCAATCATGATTACCTTGCCATGATCGAAGGCCTGCGCCCGGAACTTCCTGCGCTCGAGCATGTGATCGTGATGCGCGGGCAAGGGCTGCTCGCTTATGACAGCCTGCTTGCCGATGCGGCGGGCAAAGATGTGCCCGAAGTCGCTGTGGGGCCGGATGACCTCAAGATGCTGATCTATACTTCGGGCACCACCGGCAGGGCCAAGGGCGTGCGCCACAGCCACAGGACGCTGGCTACCTGCACCCGCAACACCGCCAGCAATTACGGCCTGCTCGACAGCGACATGGCGCTGGTTCTGGGGCCGGTGGGGCATCTTGGCGGCTACCTCTATTCCATACTCTTTCCCTTCATCATGCGCTCGCCTTCAGCGATGCTGGAACGCTGGAATGTGGTGGAAGCAGCCGAGCTGGTGCTCAGGCTTGGCCTGACGCATGCCACCGGAGCAACGGCTTTCCTGCAGGATATCAATGCCTATGCCCGCGAGACCGGCTGGAACTGGCCTACTCTGCGCCTGTTTGCCTGCGGTGGGGCTGCCGTTCCGCCAAAGGTGATCGAGGATTTCGTCGCCGGCATGCCCGGCCGCATCGCCTTTCGCTGTTTCGGCATGACCGAAGCGCCCAATGCTTCGATGCGGCGGCCGGGCACCTTCGATCTTCGCTCGGCTTCGACCACCGACGGCTATCCCAACGGCTTTGAATTTCGCATCACGGGCGAAAATGGAGCCGTTCTGGGAGTGGGCGAGGAAGGCGAAATCTGCCTGCGCGGTGCGGCTCTCATGCTGGGCTATATGCATGACGAGGATAACGACCAGGCCTTTGACAAGGATGGGTTTTTCCATACCGGCGACATGGGGTTTGTCGATCCTGAGGGTAATCTGGTGGTATCCGGGCGGATCAAGGATCTGATCATCCGGGGCGGCGAAAATCTGAGCGCCAAGGAGATCGAGGATGTCATCCAGCTTATGCCGCAGGTCGACCGGGTGGCGGTGGTTGGCGTGCATGATCCGAACGCGCGGCTGGGCGAAGCGATTGCCGCTTTCATCATTCCGGTCTCAGGCAGGCGGCTGGAATTGGGAGAGATCAATGCCGCGATACTGGCTGCGGGGCTGGCCCGGCAGAAACAGGTCGAGCAGCTCTATCTGGTGAGTGCCTTTCCGCTGACCCCCTTCGGCAAGGTGCGCAAGAATGTTCTGCGCGACAAGCCGGAGGACTGGGCGCGTGACAATCCGGCAAGTATCTAATGCCTGAGCAGCCGGGTGATTCCGGTGACGAAAAAGGCGGTTGACCAGCCGAGCATGATCACGCCGTTCACCCCTTCGATCGCGGCAAGGATCTGCCAGTCGGGATTGAGCGCATAGTCATCATAGCCGATGGCGGCATAGGTGATGGTGGAAAAATAGACCGCACCGCGCAAATCCTCCACTGCGCCGATTTCGAGATAGAGCACGGCATAGCTCCAGATCTCGACGCCATGAATGACGAACAGCCCCAGCACAGTCACGATCGTGAAGGACAGCGCGCGAAGTGAAAAGGGGGGGACCTGCTGCTGCACTTCCTCTCGCAGCTCTATCCGTAGCAGCCGTGCAAGCAATAACAGCCCTGCGCCATGCACAATTACGGTAAAGATCACCATCAAGGTGGCGAGGCCAAGTTCGACTAGCATGATGCAGGCTGATGGACGGCCATGGCCATGATCGTCAATGCCGTCTGGCGTCGTCCAGTATCATCTGCGCCCCCTTTTCCGCGATCATCATGACCGGCGCATTGGTGTTGCCGGAGGTGATGACGGGCATGGCGGATGCATCGATCACGCGAAGTCGTTCAATGCCCTGGACCCGCAATCTCGCGTCGAGAACCCTGCCCATGGCAACCGTGCCGACCGGGTGAAAAATGGTGGTGGCGATATCGCCCACTGCCGCCAGCAGGTCCTCGTCAGTCTGGCATGCGATACCGGGGCGGAGCTCTTCAGGAGCATAGCGTTGCAATGCGCCCTGCGCGACGATCCGGCGGGTTATCTTCACCGCTTCGACTGCGGTTAGCCGGTCTTGCGCGGTCGAGAGGTAATTGGGCCGGATGGCAGGGGCATGGGATGGATCGGACGAAACAATCAGGCTGGAACCGCGGCTGGTGGGCCGCAAATTGCAGACGCTGGCGGTAAAGGCGGGGAAGGGATCGAGCGCGCCGCCAAAGGCTTCGAGGCTGAGCGGCTGGACATGATATTCAAGGTCCGGTGTTGCCTGTTCAGCCGAGGATTTCAGAAACATGCCCAGCTGGCTCGGGGCCATTGCCATGGGGCCGCTACGCTTGAGCAGATATTCCAGCCCGATCCATGCCTTGCCCAGCAGGCTGGCGGCGCGGGTGTTGAGCGTGGAGACGCCAGACACGCGCCATGCGCAGCGGATTTGCAGATGGTCCTGCAAATTGGCGCCGACCTGAGGCAGGTCAGCCACTGGCGCAATGCCAAGCGCCGAAAGCCGCTCGGCATTGCCGATCCCGCTGCGCTCCAGAATGGCGGGCGAGCCGATCGCACCTGCGGCCAGCAGCACCTCGCCCTGCGCCCTTGCCTCGATGCGCTTGTCACCCAGCCAGTAGCAAATGCCGGTGGCGCGGCCCTGCTCGATCATCACACGGTCGACCAGCGCCCCTGTGACGATGCTCAGATTGGGGCGTTTGCGGACAGGGCGCAGGAAAGCGTCGGACGCGCTCCACCTGCGGCCCCGGCGCTGCGTCACCTCGAACAGGCCGGAACCTTCATTGTCGCCGCGGTTGAAATCATCGACAGGAGCCAGGCCATGCTCTGCGGCTGCCTGCTGGAAGGCATTGAGGATGTCCCAGCGCAGCCTTTGCCTTTCCACCCGGATTTCGCCGCCGGAGCCGTGAAATTCGCCAGGCCCGCCGAAATGATCCTCGGCCCGGATGAAACAGGGCAGCACATCGTCCCAACCCCAGCCATCAAGGCCCATTTGCCGCCAGCCATCATAATCGGCGGCCTGCCCGCGCATGTAGATCATGCCGTTGATCGAGGAGCTGCCACCCAGAACGCGCCCGCGCGGATAGCGCAGGCTGCGGCCGTTGAGGCCTGTTTCGGCTTCGGTTTCCATGCACCAGTCGGTGCGCGGATTGCCGATGCAATAAAGATAGCCGACGGGGATCGTGATCCACAGGTAATTGTCCTTGCCGCCCGCTTCGAGCAGCAGCACCTTGTTGCGTGGATCGGCGCTTAGCCGGTTGGCCAGAACGCAGCCCGCGCTGCCGCCGCCGGCGATGATATAGTCATAGTGATCCACATCTGTGACCTAATCAGCCAGCAGCGGGATAGGCAAGCACCATCGGCCTGCCGCTGTGCCGGTTCGCTCCATCGAATATCCGTTTCTCGTTCCATGCGGCAAATCCAATGGGTGAGGGCTTGTCAAAGGGATGGAGCCGATGAAAGGAAAGCGGACTGGGTGGAGCGTTAGGCCCATAATTGGGCTGAGTGCTGTGGCGCTGGCCCTCTCGGGCTGCGCCGATCGCGGAAGGCCGGGGGATAGCTCAAAGCCGCGCCCGGAGGCTCAGCAGGAACGGATGCGCCCATCCGAGGATGTCTGGCATTTGCGCATCGGGCTCAATGTTGCCGCGCTGTCGTGCCGGGGCAAGGGGCGCACACAGGTGGCGCCGGATTATCGCCGGGTCATCGCTCGCCATGTTGCCTTGATGAACGCCGCCTATGCCGACGAGCAGCGCCGCCATGGCAAGGCAGGCTATGATCGCCATGCGACGCAGCTTTACAACCGTTTCGCCAACCAGAAATCGCCGGTGCGTTTCTGCAGCATGGCCTCGCAGATAGCGCGCCGGGCCGCATCGCTCGATTCTCCGGCGCTTTCCCGCGAGGCATCGGGCCTGTTGCGCCGTCTGCGCAGTTCCGCCGGATAGGGTTTGGAGGGGGAAACGGGCGTCTGACCGCTTGCAACAGCGGGCGCAATGGGCCACGCAAGTGGGCCGATTGCATGCAGATAAAGGACAAGACATGGCCCGTTCCACCTCCTCCGGTCAGCTCGCAGTGGCCGAGCTGGGCTGCGCGGCCCTGATCGGCGAAGATGGCTTTGCCCTGACCTCGGTCGCCTTCGAGGATGGCGAGGATCTCGACCCCTGCTTCACCGCCGACGAAGAGGATTGCGCCGCCCCCCCGCTTGACTGGACCGCACCGCCCGAAGGCAGCGCGGAGATGGTGCTGATCGTGGAGGATGCCGATGCTGCGGGCGGGCCGGCCTGCCACTGGCTGGTCTGGGGCCTTGCGGCGCAGCGCGGCAAGCTGATGGAAGGCGAGGAGCCACCCCGTGTCGGCAAGAACGCGCAGCGCAACAGTGAATGGATGCCGCCAGCACCGCCGCATGACGATGATGCGCACAGCTATGTGTTCCAGCTTTTCGCGGTGGATCGTCCGCTCGCCTGCCGCCCTGGCGCCACCCGCGCCGATGTCATCGACGAGATAAGAGGCCATGTCACCGCCGCCGCCATCCTCACCGGCACTTATGCCCGCGAGGAGGAAGAAGACTGGGACGAGGACGAGGAAGACTGACAATCCGCGAGTTTGGACGTCAGGCAGGGGAGAGGATCATGCAGAAGCGATGGACTGCCGCGATAGCCTGGCTGGCGCTTGCAGGGGCGCTGCCTGCATATGGACAGGATCAGCCTGTCGCGACCGATACCGGGATGGAGCTGCCGGAGGCGATGTCTGCCGATGCTCCCCCGGTGGAGCAGCCGGCCGAGGTTCTGGTGCCGGTCGACGGGGCCACGGCCGAAGCGATCGCCAGCGCTGCACTGGAAGCCTCGCCTGTATGGGACGGGCATAATGATGTGCCGGTCCAGCTGCGCTACCGCTTCCACAATCTTATCAATGGCTTCGATTTTTCCGACACCTCCGCAACCGGCCCTGAAAGCAAAATTGGCAGGCCGATGCACACCGACCTTGCCCGGCTGAAGAAGGGCCGTGTCGGGGCGCAGTTCTGGTCGATTTTCGTCAAAGCCGATCTGCCCGAAACAGAAGCGGTGCGCGCCACGCTGGAGCAGATCGATGGTGCGCGGCGGCTGATGGATCGCAACCCGCAGGCGATGGCTTTCGCCACCACGGCTGACGCGGTGGAAGCGGCCATGCGCGAAGGGCGCGTGGCCTCCTTGATGGGGGTCGAAGGCGGCCATTCGATTGGTTCGAGCCTTGCCGTGCTGCGCCAGTTTCACGCATTGGGTGTGCGCTACATGACGCTGACTCATACGCTGAACACGCCCTGGGCGGACAGTGCGACAGACAAGCCTTCGCATGATGGCCTCACCGATTTTGGCAAGGATGTGGTGCGCGAGATGCAGCGTCTGGGCATGCTGGTTGATCTCAGCCATGTCAGCGAGGCGACGATGATGGACACGCTCGACGTGGCGCTGGCGCCTGTGATCTTCAGCCATTCCGGGGCACGGGCGATCAATGCCCATGTGCGCAATGTGCCCGATGCGGTGCTTGACCGGGTGAGGGCCAATGGCGGCATTGTCATGGTTCTGGCGCTGCCCGCCTATGTCAGCGAAGCCCGCCGCCAATGGGGTGCGCGCCGCGCCGGCGAGGAAGAGCGGCTGAACGTTCTGCTCAACAAGGATGAGGCGCAGGTGAAAGCGGGGCTGGAGGAATGGAAGCGATCGAACCCCGAACCTGTCACCACGATTGGTGAGATGGCCGACCATATAGAATATATCGCGCGGCGCATCGGCATCGCGCATGTCGGCATTGGTGGCGATTATGACGGGATGGAGCGCGGGCCGGAAGGCATGGAGGACGTTTCGGGTTATCCTGCGCTGTTCACCGAACTGGCCCGTCGCGGTTACAGCCAGCAGCACCTCGAACAGGTATCTGGCGGCAATATCATGCGCGTGATGCGCGCGGCAGAAGCTTATGCGGCGGCGCACCGGGCAGATCCGCCCATCGAATATCCGGTTGCGGCCGCCCCTGGCGAATAGGCCCTGAACGGCACCTGCGCACCCTCGTCGGATAGCTCTGTTATGCGATATGCCGCTGGCCGCAGGCGAACTGGCCCTGTGTGCTCGAAAGCATGGTATCGGCCAGCGCTGTGCCTGAGACCCAGGCATCCTCTGCGCGTTTTCCTAGCAGCCAGTCTCCGCAAGCGCCGAGTCCGATTTTCTCGTTGAACAGAAGCGGGTGACTGGCATGAGACGTGCCCTCGGCATAGCGCCAGCGATGCACGCTGCATGCCAGCACTGGCGGAAGCGGCGACGGGCAGGCCGATGCCAGGGCATCGAGCAGCACCGGCTGGATTTCGTGAGGGTCCTGTTCGAGATGGGCCTGCGACCAGGACGGGGAGGCCTGGATAACCCAGCATTCGATGCTGTTGCGACCAGGTTTGGCATTGTTTCGGGCGGCCCACCCCAGTGCGCCTGCTGGCGGAATGATATCCGGAGCATCCAGCGGGTCAGAAAATGCGATCATTGCAGTCCAGCAAGGTGCGGAGCTGACAGATGCAGCGAGCCGGGCCATGGCAAAATCATGCAGGGACAGCATGGGGGCTGCCTGCTGAGCCGGGGTGGCCAGCACCGCGATGTCGAAGGGGCCGTCGATCTGGCCATCCGACAGGACAAACCAGCGGCCGTCTGATCGTTTCAAGGCTGTGACATGACAGTTGAGACGCACATCAAGGCCTTGCGCCATGTGCCGCGCTATGGCGTTCATTCCGGGAACCCCGACCCATGCAGCCTTGCCTGCCTCTGTCCATATCTCGGCTAGTCCGTGCCTGGACCAGCTTTGCACTGCCGCCTGAAAATCAGGTGTTTCTGCCGTAAAGAAACGGCATCCATGATCGAATGTCGCCTCGCCCAGCGGCGTTTGCATGCGCCGTGTGGCCATGCGCCCTCCAACCCCGCGCGACTTATCGAACAGGACAGGTCTGAGGCCGGATTCAGAAAGACGGCCGGCGCAGGCGAGGCCGGACATGCCTGCACCGATGATGGCGATGTTCATGTGCGAAGCATTCCGCGTCAGTTCAGTCCCATCAGTCCCATAACCTCGCGCCTACTGCGCGGGTCATCAAGGAAGCATCCCAGCATCCGGCTGGTGACCATGCCGACGCCCGGAGTGCGCACGCCGCGCCCGGTCATGCAGCCATGCTGGGCCTCGATAACCACGGCCACTCCTTGCGGCTCCAAATGTGTCCAGATGCAGTCGGCGACCTGCGCGGTAAGCCGCTCCTGCACCTGAAGCCGCCTGGCATAGCCATGCAGCACGCGGGCGAGCTTGGAGATGCCGACGACGCGATCCGACGGCAGATAGGCGATGGAAGCCTTGCCGATGATCGGAGCCATGTGGTGCTCGCAATGCGACTGGAAGGGGATGTCTCGCAGCAGAACAATCTCGTCATAACCGCCGACTTCCTCGAAGGTGCGGCTCAGATGAAGGCCGGGGTCTTCATTGTAGCCTTCGCAATATTCCCGCCATGCCCGGCCGACCCTTGCCGGAGTATCCAGCAGGCCCTCGCGGTCCGGATTGTCTCCGGACCAGCGGATGAGGGTGCGGATTGCTTCCTGCACGTCATCAGGCACTGGCAGTTTGGCTTCCAGCTCTGTCTCGCAATCGTCACAGGCGAAATGAGTACTGTGGTAATTCATGGCCGGTAGTCTCCTTGCTGAGCATTCATAAGGAGCAGAGCTGCCGGCCTTGTTACAGGACGTAACACTGCAATGTGGGTACGAAGTATTGTAATAATGCTATCATTGTCGCTAAACTCACCGCGCTCAACATGGTCCTAAGTCCATGTCGAAGCATTGCGGGAGTGGATTAGTGGAATGAATATGCCGATCTCCTCCATGATCGAGGCAAGCCCTGTCGCGGCAGTCCTCAGCGATCCGCGAAAGCCGGATAACCCGATTATCGCGTGCAATGCCGCCTTCACCGCTCTCACCGGCTATGAACGCGACGAGATCATCGGGCGCAATTGCCGCTTTCTCTCCGGCGAGAATACCGAGCCTTCGCTGACCGAAGAACTGCGCGCCGGCATCCGGGAGAAGCGCCCGGTTCTGGTCGAAATTCTCAATTACAAGAAAGACGGCACCCCGTTCCGCAATGCTGTCATGGTGGCGCCCATATTCGATGCGGCAGGAGAGCTGGAATATTTCCTCGGCTCACAGGTCGAGGTTGACGAAAGGCGCGCCCAGGCCAGCGAGGCGGCGCGCAGCAGGATCGAGGCGCTGTCGCGCCGCCAGAAACAGATCCTGCAGATGATGGCCACCGGCAAGCTCAACAAGCAGATTGCCTATGAGCTTGGGCTGAGCGAGCGCACCGTCAAGATGCATCGTTCCGCCGTGTTGCGGGCGCTCGGCATGCGCACCAGCGCCGACGCCATCCGGCTGGCTGTCGAGGCTGGCTACTGACCCTAGAGGCATGCGCGATCCTGGTGTATGCGCGCGCCATGAGCGATTCCGAAACATCTGTCTGCGTTGCAGCCCTATACCGCTTTGCCCCGCTGGCCGATCTGCCAGCCCGGCGCGCAGCCCTGCTGGCGCTATGCGAGAGCGAAGGGGTGAAGGGCACGCTGCTGCTGGCGCAAGAAGGGGTGAACGGCACCATCGCGGGAAGCGATGAGGGGATTGGGGCGGTGGTGAGCCATGTCCGCGCGATCCCCGGCTGCGAGGGGCTGGACGTCAAATATTCGCGCAGCCCCGCCATGCCGTTTTATCGCATGAAAGTGCGGCTGAAGCGCGAGATCGTGACCATGGGCGAGGCCGATATCGATCCGCTGGCCAGTGTCGGCCATTATGTCGATCCGCAAGACTGGAACGCGCTCATTTCCGATCCTGAAACCATCGTGATCGATACGCGCAACGATTATGAATATGCGATTGGCAGCTTTGCGGGCGCAATCGACCCCGAAACGCAAAGCTTCCGCGAATTTCCGCAATGGTTCCGCGATCATCGCGAGCAATTGCTGGCAGGCGGGGCAAAGCGGGTGGCGATGTTCTGCACCGGCGGCATACGCTGCGAAAAATCGACCGCCTTCCTGAAGGGCGAGGGGATCGACGAGGTCTATCACCTGAAAGGCGGCATCCTCAAATATCTCGAAACCGTGCCCGAGGCCGAAAGCCTATGGCAGGGGGAATGTTTCGTGTTCGACCAGCGCGTTTCTGTCGGCCATGGCTTGCGTCCCGGCTCACTGGAGCTGTGCTATGCCTGCAGGCGTCCGGTGAACGAGGTCGAACGGGCCTCACCGCTCTATGAAGAAGGCGCAAGCTGCCCCGCCTGCCATTCTGAACGCAGCGACGAACAGCGCGCCCGCTATCGCGAGCGGCATCGGCAGGAGGCGCTGGCCGAGCGGCGCGGGCAGGCCCATGTGGGCGCGGCTTATCCTGCGAGCAGTTCCAGCGCCAGCGCTTCGGCCACCTTGATGCCGTCCACCGCGGCGGAGAGTATTCCGCCCGCATAGCCAGCCCCTTCGCCCGCTGGATAGAGCCCGCGGGTGTTGAGGCTCTGGCAATCGGCCCCCCGCGTAATCCGCACCGGCGAGGAGGTGCGCGATTCAACGCCGGTCATCACCACATCAGGATGATCGTAGCCCGCGATCTGGCGACCGAAGACTGGCAGCGCATCGCGGATAGCCTCGCTTACATATTCGGGCAGGCATTGGGAAAGGTCGGTAAGATGGACCCCGGGCTTGTAGGAAGGCTCGACCGCGCCGAACTGGCTGGAGGGCTGGCGGGCAAGAAAATCGCTCACCTTTTGTCCCGGCGCCTGATAGGTCGATCCGCCTGCCACATAGGCGCGTTCTTCCCAATGGCGCTGGAAGGCGATCCCGGCCATCGGCCCGCCGGGATAATCCCTGTCGGGCGCGATATCGACGACAAGGCCGGAATTGGCGTTGAACTCGGCGCGTGAATATTGGCTCATGCCATTGGTCACTACACGGCCCGTCTCCGATGTGGCCGCCACCACACGGCCGCCGGGGCACATGCAGAAGCTGTAAACCGTGCGCCCGTTGCTGGCCTTGTGCGACAGGCTATAGGCGGCGGCGCCCAAAATCCTGTTGCCCGCAAACTGGCCATAGCGCGCCTTGTCGATCCAGCTTTGCGGATGTTCGATCCGCACGCCGATGGCAAAGGGCTTGGCCTCCACATGAACCCCGCGATCATGCAGCGCGTGAAACGTGTCGCGGGCGCTGTGTCCCACGGCAAGGATCACCCGGCTGGCAGGCAGATATTCCCCGGTGGAAAGATGCAGGCCTTGCAATTGCCGCGTTTCATCGGGCGCTGTGGCAATATCGAAATCGTCGACCCGCGTCTGGAAGCGGTATTCCCCGCCCAGTCGCTCGATCGTCTCGCGCATGCTCATCACCATGGTGACGAGGCGGAAAGTGCCGATATGAGGGTGCGCTTCGGTCAGTATGTCTTCGGGTGCTCCCGCCTTGACGAATTCGACCAGCACCTTGCGCCCCAGATGGCGCGGGTCCTTGATCCGGCTGTAGAGCTTGCCATCCGAAAATGTGCCTGCGCCGCCTTCGCCGAACTGAACATTCGATTCCGGCTCTAGCACGCCGCGCCGCCACAGCCCCCAGGTGTCCTTGGTCCGTTCGCGCACCGCCTTGCCGCGTTCCAGAATGATCGGCTTCAGCCCCATTTGCGCCAGCACCAGTGCCGCCAGCAATCCGCAAGGGCCTGCCCCGATCACCACCGGGCGCGGGCCGGAATAATTGACGGGCGCCTCAGCCACGAAGCGATAGGAGGTGTCGGGTGAGGGCCGCAGATTGGGGTCGCCGGCAAACCGCGCCAGCACGGCCTCCTCGTCGGCCAGGCTTACATCCACCGCATAGACCAGCTTGATCGCGGATTTCTTGCGCGCATCATTGCCGCGCTTGACAATCGCATGGCGCAGCAGATCGGCAGGGGCGATCCCCAGCCTTTCGCAAATGGCGGCGGGCAGATCGTCCGGCCCATGGTCGAGCGGAAGCCTCAGTTCGGTCAAGCGGAGCATTTTGGCCCGATAGTGCGTTATGGCATGGCGCGCCACTATCAATGAAAGCAGATGGCATTGACAGCGGATGGCTGGCGCCCTGATGTGGCAGTAGCTAGGACGGAGCCGAAAGGCAGGAACATGGCATATAACACCATCCGCTACGAGATCGACGACGGGCTTTTGCGCCTGAGCCTGAACCGGCCGGATCACCTCAATGCCTTCACCGTCGAAATGGCGGACGAGCTGGAGGATGCCTACAGGCGGGCAAGCAGCGACGATGCGGTTCGCGCCATTGTCGTGACCGGCGAAGGCAAGGCTTTTTGCGCGGGCATGGACTTGTCTGTTGGCGGCAATGTGTTCGGCCTTGATGAAAGCCTCTCGCCCGATCCTTCCGACATGGCGCAACGCCCGGTCCCGCCGGAAATCGAGCGCGGTGTCCGCGATACGGGGGGGCGCGTGGCCCTTGCAATGTATGGTTGCCTCAAGCCCATCGTGGGTGCGATCAACGGGGCGGCAGTGGGTATCGGTGCGACCATGACCCTGCCGATGGATTTCCGGCTTGGCTCTGCCCGCACGCGGATCGGTTTCGTGTTTGGGCGGCTGGGCATCACGCCAGAGGCCTGTTCCACCTGGTTCCTGCCGCGGCTTGTCGGCATGCAGCAGGCGCTCGAATGGTTTTACCGAGCCGACATCATTGCGCCTGAGGAGGCGCTGGAAAAGGGCTTGCTGCGCGCATTGCACGAGCCGGATACGCTGGTGGAAGAGGCCTGCGCCTTCGCCCGTTCGCTGGTCAGGGATCGTTCGCCCGTCAGCGTTGCGCTGATCCGTCAGATGACCCTGCGCAACAGTGCTCAGCCCTCTCCGCGGGCGGCGCATGACGTTGATTCCCTTGCCATGTTCCATACCAGCATTGCCGACGGCAAGGAGGGGGTGGCGGCCTTTCTTGAAAAGCGCGATCCGCAATTTTCTGGCCGTGCCTCGGCCATGCCGCCCTTCTGGCCATGGCAAGAGGATTGAGACTGTTTCCAGAGAGAATTAGGGCAGCAGGCCAGCCTCAGGAGTTTGCATGACCAATCCGTTTAACCGCCCCTTGCGTTCCGTGCTCTACCTTCCCGCATCCAATGCGCGCGCCATTGAAAAAGCGCGGGGGCTGGCTTGCGATGCGGTGATCCTCGACCTCGAAGATGCGGTTGCGCCCGCTGCCAAGCAGGAAGCCCGCGCCGCTGCGGTGGCGGCACTTGCGCAAGGCGGCTTTGGCGAGAGACTGATGGCGATCCGCGCCAATGGGCTGGACACGCAATGGGGCGCGGGGGATTTCGCGGCCATTGCCGGATCGAAGGCAGAGGCCATTGTCGTGCCCAAGGTTGATACGCCGGCGCAGGCGGCGGCAGCCGTGGCGGCGGCGGGCGGCAAGCCGGTGATGGCGATGATCGAATCTCCGCGCGCGGTGATCGATTGCCCCTTGATCGCCGCCACGCCGGGCCTTGCCGCGCTGATCGCAGGAACCTCGGATCTGGGCAAGGAACTGCGCGCGCGTGGCGACAGCATGCGCAGCGCCTTTACCTATGCGCTCTCGGCCATGCTGACGGCGGCGCGCGCATATGGTCTGATTGCGCTCGATGGGGTGCATACCGATATCCCCGATCTCGCGAGCCTTGAGGCGACGTCAATCCAGGGTGCGAAGATGGGCTTCGATGGGCGGACCATCATCCACCCAAGCCATATCGAGGCGGTCAATCGGGCCTATTCGCCCACAGATGATGAGGTGGCCGAAGCGCGCGCATTCATCGCCGCTTATGAAGATGCTCTGGCGCGGGGCGAAGGCGTTGCCACTTTCAAGGGCAAGCTGATCGAGAACCTGCATGTCGACAATGCGCGCCGCCTGATCGCCTTTGCCGAGGCAATACCTCCGCGCGTCTGAAACAGGCCGCCCCGCCCGGCACCCCACCCGGTGTGAGGGCCGGGCGGGGGCAGTGGCTCATTTTTTCTGAGGCAGCGCGTAAGCGATCAGAAGATCGCTGTGGCCGTTGGCGAACTGGTAGTGGCCGCTGGCCGCGACCAGCACGAATTGCCGCCCGCTCTGGTCGGAATAATAGGTCATCGGATTGGCATGGGCGCCGGCCGGCAGGCGGTCTTCCCACAGAATCTGGCCCGTCTTGGTGTCGAGCGCGCGGAACGTCTTTTCCTGCGTTCCGCCGATGAACATCAGGCCCGAACCCGTCATCAACGTGCCGCCCAGCTGAGGCGTGCCGATGGTATAGGGCAGGCCGGTGGCAATGCCGAAAGGCCCCGTATCGCGCGCCTTGCCAAGAGCCTCGCGCCAGGCGAACTTGCCGGTCTTGAGGTCGATCACACCCATCGTGCCGAAGGGCGGTTCGTTACAGGGCGTGCCGAGCGGCCCCATGAACTTGCGGTTTTCCATCGCCCATGGGGTGCCTTCCTGCGCCCAGTAAACGATGTCGAGTTCGTTGACGCCCGGCTCGTAGCGTTCGACGCCCATCCGGTCGGCATCCTTGCGCGCAATCAGCTTGTTATACATCGGGAAGTGATTGACATTGACAGCCAGCAGCTGGCGCTCAGGGTCATAGGCGATGCCCTGCCAGTTCGAGCCGCCAATATAGCTGGGATAGATGATCGAGGAGCGGTCCGACATGATCGGCGTGAATTCGCCCTCATATCGGGCCTGCTTGAACTTGATGCGGCACCACAACTGGTCAAGCGGGCTCATGCCCCACATCTTCGCCTCGCTCAGCTCCTCGCCGAACATGGACGGCAGGCCGGAATAGGGCTGGGTGGGCGAGAAGGTTTCGGTGGCAACGCCATCGGTCGGCACCTTGCGCTCCGTCACCGGGACCAGCGGTTTTCCGGTCATCCGGTCGAGCACGAAGGTCTGGCCGCGCTTGGTCCCTTGCACCACGGCGGGGCGGGTGCTGCCATCCTTCATCGGAAAATCGATGAGGGTCGGCGGCGAGGCGACGTCATAATCCCACTGGTCGAGATGCGTGGTCTGGAAATGCCAGCGCACTTCGCCCGTCTCCGCATCGAGCGCGACGGTGGAACTGGCATATTTGTTCATTTCAGGCGTGCGATGCGACATCACATAGTCAGGCGTCGCATTGCCGGTGGCGAGAAACACCATGCCGTTTTTTTCGTCGGCGGCGAGCGGCGCCCAGGAATTGGGGGTGCCGGGCGTGAAATATTTGCCCTCGCCCGGCATCCCGGTTTCACCCGGTCGGCCCATGTCCCATGCCCAGGCGAACTTGCCTGTGCGCGCGTCATAGGCGCGGATCACGCCTGAGGGTTCCTTCACCATCTGGCCGTCCAGCGGCGCGCCGCCAATCACCAGCTTGCCGCGCACGAAAATCGGCGGCGAGGTGTGGTAGTAATAGCCCTTGGGAGCGGGGCTCAGCCCTTCCAGCGTGCTGATGCGGCCGTCCTTGCCGAAATCGGTGCAGATCTTGCCGTCCTTGGCGTCGACCGCAACGAGATGGGCGTCCTGCGTCGCCATCACGATGCGTTCGGCGCAAGGCTCGCTTTGGGTCATGCCTTCGATCTTGGCATAAGTGACGCCGCGGCAGACCGACAAGGCGCCTGCAGAAGCGCCAGTGATGGTGGAGGCCACCCAGCGGCTCTTGCCAGTTTCCGGATCAAGTGCGTGGATGCGGTTTTCCATGTCGCACATGTAAAGCGTGTTGCCGACCTTGATCGGCGTGCCTTCAAGGACGCCTCCCAGCTTGCCGTCATTGGCGAGGTTCGCGGTCCAGGCGACCTTGAGGCCGGAGACATTGGCGGGCGTTATCTGGCCGAGTGCGGAGAATCGCTGGTTGCCGCCATCTTTGCCGCCGATAACCTGCCAGTCGGTCGAGGCAAGACCGGGGATGGGGCTGGCTGTGGCATCCGATTTGGCCGGGCCGCGCGCCGTCCAGAGCGACACGCCGAAGCCCGCCAGGAGAATGGCGACGACAGTGGTGGCCATCTTGCGCAAGCCACCGCTTCCGCCGCGCATTGCCCGCACAACCAGCAGCGCAAGGCCAAGGCCCAGAACAAGATTGAGGCGTGGCAGCAAGGCCCAGCCATTGAGGCCTGATTCGGCAAGCGCCCAGAACAGCGTGGCAAGGCAGACAAGTGCGTAGAGGATGTAGCCGCCCGCGCTGCCTTTCCAGATCATTATGGCGCTTGCCAGCATGGCCACGCCCGCAGGAAGGTAATAGAACGAGCCGCCAAGCGAGAGGAGGTAAGCGCCCGGAACCGCCAGCGCCAGGCCGAGCAAGCCGATCAGCAACGCAATGATCCTCTCGGGAACTCCCGGATTGAGTCTGGCAACAACGTTCACGGCATTCCTCCCAATATTCATTTGCTGCATTGCCGGAATTGATGCAGCCTTGTCCAGCCTGTCATTGCCCGACTGCATTCCGGGAACACAGGAGAGGAGCCTGAGTATGAACGATATGGCCACGTTGCCATTTGCCCATCCCGACAGACTGTTCATTGATGGCGAGTGGGTGCTCCCCTCAGGGCGGTCGACAATCGATGTCATCACGCCTTCGACAGAGGAATTGCTGGTTTCGGTGGCCGAAGCGCAGGAGGCCGATGTCAATCGGGCGGTTGCTGCTGCGCGCCAGGCCTTCGACAAGGGGCCATGGCCACGCATGAGCCCGCAAGAGCGCGCGGGCTATCTTCATCGCTTTGCAGAAGAAATCGTCGCCAATGCCGGGCCGATGGGCCGGGCATGGTCTATGGAGATGGGTATCCTGTCGTCCTATTCCGAGCACCTCATGGGCATGGTGTCCGGTTTCTACAGCTTCTACGCCAAACTTGCCGACACCTTCGAGTGGGAAGAAATCCACCCGGTCGCCGCCGTTCCTGCGGGTCTTCTGGTGCGCGAGCCGGTGGGTGTGGTTGCGGCCATCGTGCCCTGGAACGGGCCGCCGATGCTCGCTGCGCTGAAGGTTGCGCCCGCGCTCCTTGCAGGTTGCACCGTGGTACTCAAGGCCTCGCCCGAAGCGCCAAGCGCGTGTTTTCACATTGCCGAGATCGCCGAACGCATCGGCCTGCCCAAGGGCGTGGTGAACGTGCTGATGGCAGATCGCGAAGTGTCCGAACATCTCGTGCGCCATCCCGATGTCGACAAGGTGTCCTTCACCGGCTCTACCGCAGCGGGCAAGCGGATTGCCTCGATCTGCGGCGAACGTATCGCGCGCTGCACCCTTGAGCTGGGCGGAAAGTCCGCAGCAGTCGTGATGGACGATGTCGATCTGGGTCTTGTCGCTGCCAATATGGCACAAAACTCGGCCTTCATGACCGGGCAGGTGTGCGCTGCGTTGACCCGTGTGATCGTTCCCCGCAAACGGCACGATGATCTGGTCGATGCGCTGGCAGCCGAGTTCGGCAAAATCCGCATGGGCGACCCGCTGGCAAGCGAAGGCGTCGATATGGGGCCGCTGGCCATGGCCCGCCAGCGCGAGAGGGTGGAGCATTATATCGCCAAGGGGCTTGCCGAAGGCGCGCAGCTTGCCACAGGCGGCGGGCGCCCAGCCTCGCTCAACCGGGGCTTCTTCGTGGAGCCGACCGTCTTCGCCGGGGTCGATAACCAGTCCACCATTGCACAAGAGGAAATTTTCGGACCCGTAGTCAGCGTTATCCCTGCCGACGACGAGAATCACGCTCTCGAAATCGCCAATGACAGCCTGTTCGGTTTGTCCGGGGCCGTGTTCACTGATGACCCCGACCGCGCCTATCGCGCTGCAAGGGCCATGCGAACAGGCACAATCTGCCAGAATGCCTTGCCTGCACCTGACCTGTTCAACATTGCCTTTGGCGGTTTCAAGCAATCCGGCATAGGAAGGGAAGGGGGCAAGGAAGGATTGCTGCCTTACCTTGAAGCCAAAACCATATTGCTCAATGGCCTTCCCGGCCATCTCAAGAGCTGAAAGACCGATCAAACCAAGGAGGAGCCTTTATGGCCGAGATTGAAGATATCGCCAAAGCGTTCGAAGCCGATGACAAGGAAAGCAAGGTCTATTCGGCCGGAGTCGTGCCGCCGACATATGACTCGATCACGCCGGAATGGCTGACCGATGCCCTTGGTTCCAAGGTCCCCGGTGCGAGGGTCGAAAGCCACAGCCTTGACGTGCGTGACGATGGCTCGTCCAACCGCCGCCGTATCTTCCTGAACTGGAACCAGGCGGGCAAGGATGCAGGCCTTCCGGCTTCGGTGTTCTGCAAGATGTCGGAAAACCTTGCCAACCGTATCACGCTGGCCGCGTCCGGTGCTGCCGAAGGCGAGGCGATCTATTACAACTCGATCCGCCCGCTGCTCGACATCGAGACCTTCTCCGGTATCTATGCCAAGTTCGACCCCGAAACCTACCGTTCGCTCATCATCATGTATGACATGGCGGACCAGGTGCGTTTCGGCCATCACACCATCGAGGTGACGAAGGAAATGGCCGAAGGCCAGGTCCGCACGCTGGCTGGACTGCATGGCAAGATGTATCAGCACCCGATCCTCAAGGACCTGAAGCTGCGCAGCTGGGCCGAGTGGTGGAAGGACATGATGGACGTGACGCCGATGTTCGGCCCCAGCTGCATGAAGGCCTGGGACGAATCCGCCGAGCTTGGCATCATCCCGTCGGGCATGCTCAAGCACCGCGAACAGATCTGGCCGCTGACCATGGCATCTGCCGCGCGCCACCATGAGCTGCCGCACACCTACATTCACAACGATGTGCACTTCAAGAACTGGTACATCACCAATGAAGGCAACCGGATGGGCCTGTCGGACTGGCAGTGCTGCACCAAGGGCCACTGGTCGCGCGACCTCATGTATGCGCTGACCACGGCGATGACGATCGACAATCGCCGTGCGTGGATGGAAGACCTCGTCAAGCTCTATGTCGAGGAGATGAAGACACGCGGCGTCGAGATGCCGAGCTTGGAGGATGTGTGGAAGAACCTGCGCCAGCAGTCGATGACCGCGCTGGCCTTCTGGACCATCACTCTGGTGCCCGCGCCTTCCATGCCCGACATGCAACCGCGCGACATCACGGTCGAGTTTCTCAAGCGCTTCTATGCGTGGATGGACGATTACGACGCGATCGGCGCCTTCGCCTAAGTCACGCGATCACGCAAAGCCAAGGGCCGGAAGGAGAGATCCTTCCGGCCCTTTTCGTTTGGCAATTGCCGGAGGCAAAAGAAAAGGCCGGCACCCTTGCGGATGCCGGCCCTTCCTTGCCTTAAGTAGCGGGGCTTTTAGCGGCCGCCGAACTTGTAGCTTGCGCGGATCATGATCTCGCGACCGCGGCCGATGGCGGCGAAGCGGTCACCCAGAACGCCCGGCGTCACGCCCGGATTGGTGCCTGTGAAGGGCACGTCCGGCGCAGCGACGAAGATCCACTCGTTGGAGAGGTTCTTGCCGATCAGAGCCAGTTCCCAGGTGTCGTCGATGTCGGCGACGCGCAGGGTGGCATCGAGCAGGGTGTAGCTCTTCTGACGGCTCTGCGGGGCATTCGATGCGTTGGTCAGATAGCTCGAAGAGTGGTTGAAGCCACCCGACAGACCCATCTTCAACGTGCCGCTGACCGGGGTTTCATAGTCGAAACCGCCCGACAGGTTCCACTTCGGTGCACGGATCAGCTCCTCACCGTCGAGGTTCTGCGAGCCACCGACGCAACCCATGGCCGGGGTCTGGCCGTTGTAGCACGGAGCATTCGGGAAGCTGGAATACTTGCCCTTGTTATATGCTGCGGCGCCACGGACGGTCAGGCCGTCAACCGGGGTACGATAGGTGAAGTCGGCTTCAACACCCTTGACCTTGACGGAACCGGCATTGCGGATGGTCGCGGTCGCGTTGGTGAACTGGCTGACCTGAAGGTCATCGACCTTGTAGGTGTAGGCCGCGATGTTGAAGAACAGGCGGTTGTCGGCCAGAGCCGTCTTCACGCCCGCTTCGAACCCTTCGACGGTCTGCGGATCATAGGACAGGTCCAGATTGGCGGCATCGTTGAACGAGACCGAGCTGGAGTTGAAGCCACCCGACAGGAAGCCCTGCTTGTAGGAGGCGAACACCGTCAGGTTCTGGTTAGGACGATAGGAAGCGGTGATTTCAGGGGAGAAATCCTTCCAGCTGTCCTTGTTTTTGTTCAGAGTGACGATGGTCGTGTCGTCGAGGATCGGGGTGGGGATAGCAACCGGATAGGTTTCACCCAGACCACCACCGCTCATCACCAGCGGGAGACGCTTCTTCTCGTAGGAATAGCGGCCACCGACGGTGACTTCGAACTGATCCACCGGCTTCAGGCTGATCTGGCCATAAGCCGACCAGGCAGTGCCCTTCTGGTGCAGGTAGTAGTTGTTGATCTGGCCAGGCGTGGTCGGACCACCGAAACCGGGGCCGAACAGGTCGAAATTGCCGCCGAACAGATAGGTGATCGAACCGGTCTTGTAGTCGGTCTTGGCATAGTAAACGCCGCCGATGAAGTTGAAGATTTCATCGAAATCGGTCGCAATGCGCAGTTCCTGTGAGAACTCGTCACCCTGGTAGGGGTTGCAGCTCGGCAGGATGAAGCTGGGATCGCTTTCATAGTTCTGGCACTGGCGCAGCTTGACCTTGTAGTAGCCGGTGACCGACGTCAGGCGGACAGTGTCCGACATGTCGTAGTTCATTTCCAGGCTGCCCAGCAGCTGGTTCTGGCGCTGGAAGTTCTCGCCATCCGCGCGGAAGCTGTTGAGCGTGCCGGGGATGGTGCCGACGAAGGTGCCCGAGGTGGCGTTCGAGTTCTTGCCAGAGGGCTTGCACTGTTCGATGCCGCTGCCGGTCTGGCGAACGCCAGCGGGGCAGGAGATGAACGCGCCGGTGGCCTGCGGACCATTGGCAGTGGTGCGGGCATAGCTCAGCTTGGCACGAGCGGTGAAGTTGGTGCCCGGATCGAACAGCAGGGTACCGCGAACGGCCCAGCTTTCAGTGTTCGGGTTACGGCCGCTCTTGGGCTGATAGTTGAACGGTGCCGTGGCAGGCGTGACGTCCTTCATCCAGCCCTTCATGTCGGAATACATGCCGGCGACGCGGAAGCCGAGCGAGTCGGTCAGCGGGGTCGAAACGAAAGCTTCTACGCGCTTTTCACGAGCTTCGAACTCGTAACCGGCCTTGACGCCGACTTCCAGTTCCTTGCCCGGATCGTTGGTGCGGATCGAGACGATGCCTGCGGGGCTGTTCTTGCCGAAGAACAGGGCCTGCGGGCCTTTCAGCACTTCGACCTGAGCAATGTC
>CAZWEY010000017.1:0-25142 GCA_964632055.1 uncultured Sphingomonadaceae bacterium | reverse complement strand
GACAGTCTCGACCGACTATGACACCTCGGACCGCCTCTATTTCGAGCCGCTGACCGCCGAAGACGTGCTGGAAATCCTGCGCGTCGAACAGCAGAATGGCACGCTGCATGGGGTCATCGTCCAGTTCGGCGGGCAGACGCCCTTGAAGCTTGCGCAGCCGCTGGAAGATGCAGGCATCCCGATCCTCGGCACTTCGCCCGACGCCATCGACCTTGCCGAAGACCGCGAGCGGTTCGCGGCCTTGGTTGAAAAGCTCGGCCTGCGTCAGCCCGATAACGGTATCGCCCGCAGCCGCGACGAGGCGGCCGCCGTCGCCAAGCGCATCGGTTATCCGGTGCTGCTGCGCCCGTCCTATGTGCTGGGCGGTCGCGCGATGGAGATCGTCGATTCAGAAGCGCAGCTCGATGATTACATCGCCACGGCGGTGAACGTGTCGGGCGATAGCCCTGTGCTGATTGACCAGTATCTGCGGGATGCGATCGAATGCGATGTCGATGCGCTGTGCGATGGCGACGCGGTCGTGATCGCGGGCGTCATGCAGCATATCGAGGAAGCCGGCGTCCATTCGGGCGACAGCGCCTGCACGCTTCCGCCTTACAGCCTGTCCGATGACATCATTGCCGAGATGGAACGCCAGGCGGAAGCCTTGGCGATGGCGCTGGGCGTGCGCGGACTTATGAACGTGCAGTTCGCGGTCAAGGACGGGCAGGTCTATCTCATCGAGGTGAACCCGCGCGCAAGCCGCACTGTGCCCTTTGTAGCCAAGGCGATTGGCGATCCGGTCGCCAAGATCGCCGCGCGGGTGATGTCGGGCGAGAAGCTTGCTGCACTTCCGGCCATTCGTCGCAAGGTGCCGCATATGGCGGTAAAGGAAGCTGTATTCCCCTTCAGCCGTTTCCCCGGCACTGATCCGGCCTTGTCACCGGAAATGAAATCGACCGGCGAAGTCATGGGAATCGATGGCAATTTCGCTACCGCTTTCTGGAAGGCTCAGCTTGGTGCGGGCACTCGTCTGCCTCAGGAGGGCGTGGTGTTCGTTTCGGTCAAGGATAGCGACAAGCCGTTCATTCTTCCCGCTGTTCGCGATCTTGCCGCGCGGGGTTTCCGCATCATCGCAACCGGTGGGACGGAGCGCTATCTGGCCGATGCGGGTGTCTCGGTAGAGCGGGTCAACAAGGTTGCCGAAGGGCGGCCCCATATTGTCGACCGGATCATCGATGGCGAAGTGGCGATGATCATCAATACCACCGAAGGCTGGCAAAGCTTGCGCGACTCCCAGTCGATCCGCGCATCGGCGCTGGTGGGCAAGGTTCCCTCCTTCACCACCGCCGCAGCAGCTGTGGCGGCAGCACAGGCGATTGTCGCGGTCAAACCCGACGCGCTTGAAGTGCGCTCGCTTCAGGACTATTACAGCTGAGAAATTGGTTTTCCTCACATCATGGCTGAAGGTGCCATTTTTTCGCGCAATGCGGGAAAGGGCAGCGGCAGCTTTTGCTCTGTGAGTGAGTTGAACGGGGTAGCTTTATGGAAAAAGTGCCAATGCTGGCCGAAGGATTCGAGAAGCTGACCGCCGAGCTCAAGGCATTGCGCGAGGAACGTCCCAGGATCGTCGAGGCGATCGAGGAAGCACGCGCGCATGGCGATCTTTCGGAAAATGCCGAATATCACGCAGCCAAGGAACGTCAGGGCCAGGTCGAAGCCATGATCGGCGATCTGGAGGACCGGGTGAACCGTGCCCAGATCATCGATCCGGCCAGCCTGTCGGGCGACAAGATCGTGTTCGGCGCCACCGTGACGCTGCTCGATGATGACGACAAGCCGGTGCGCTACCAGATTGTCGGCCAGACAGAAGCGGACGCCAAGGTGGGGCGGATTTCCTATAATTCGCCGCTAGGCAAGGCGCTGATCGGCCGCTCGGTCGGCGATGAGATCGAGGTCACCGTTCCTTCGGGCGACCGTTTCTATATGGTCGAGAAGATCGAGTTCATCTGATCCGTTTCATTCCACAGGCAGTTCTGGCTCGAACAGCTTGTGGAGATGGACGATGACATAGCGGGTCTCCGCATCGTCCACTGTGCGCTGGGCGTTGGACTTCCAAGCATCCAGTGCTTCGGCATAGCTGGGGAATACACCTACCATGTGAATGGCTGCGGGGTCTTTGAAGGTCAGGGTTTGCGGGTCGGATACTTTGCCGCCCATGACAAGGTGAAGAAGTTGGCTGCTCATTGGTGAAATGCCTGTCTGATGGTTGCTAAGTTAAATTTGGCGTCTGCCGGCGCGATTTATTAAGGGTCATTCCGCCTCATTGCGTCTGGCGGCGTGTTTTTCCTTTGTGCGCTGCCATAATTCCAGCGCAGCCGATTTCAGCGGGCGGCGCGCGAACCACAGGCCAGCCGCAGCGGCAACAGCTGCAAGAGCAAGCGCGTTGCGCTGCGCCGCCTTGCCGGATTTGCTGGCGGCATCCCTGGCTTTCGCTCCAAGGTGACGGGTCAGACGGGCGGGAATGCTGCGATGATCGAGGTCGGCCTGCAGCCAGTCGACCCCATGTGAAACCGCTTCCCACGCAGCCTCCTTCAAGGCCCGGTCGCGTTCCAGTTGATCTTCCAGTTTCATGTGTCGGGCCCCTTGAAGGCCGAGTGGATCTTGCGCCAGCTGCGCAGCGCGCCGAACAGGCAGACGCCCAGCCCCACCAGGAAAACGCCCGAGACGATTCCCGTCGCACCCCAGGCATTGACCGCGGGCACAAGTGCCAGAAGCAGGCCGACGGTGAGCGCGATCAGCGTGAAGAAGCTGAGCAGCAGCCCTGCCACCGCAAAGATGACGAGGTTGCGCCCTTGCTTGCCCGCAAGCGCAAGCCTTGTGCGCTGGAAATTCAGCTCCGCCTCGATCGCCACGCGGCCGTCATCGATCAGCGAACGCACATCCTCGACGACGGATCGCTGATCCATGTCCTCGCTCTCCCCAGCTTCGTCTTCCGGGGAGGAGAGCCTTGCGTCGCTCAAACTGTTTGCCTTCTCCGACACATCAGCCCTTGCGCGAAAAGAGCCGGGAAATGAGGAAGCCTGCAGCAGCAGCTATGCCGACCGCCATGCCGGGGCTCTTGCGCACGAATTCACGCGCATCCTCGCCCAGTTCTTCGACGCTCTTGGATTCGAGGCTGGCTGCGGCTTCCTGCATTTGCCGGCCCGCGCCGCGAGCATAATCGCCATATTTTTCGCCCAGCCTGTCGTCGAGCAGGCTGGCCTTGTCGGCCACCATCTTGCCAAGGCTGGCAATCGCGTCGCTGGTCTTGGCCTTGCTTTCCTTTGCCAGATCGGATGCCCTGGTTTTGGCTTCGCCCTGCCAGACCTTGGCTTTTTCCTCGAACTGGCCGCGGTAAAGCTCGGCGCGCTCCTGTGCTTCCTTGCCCAGTGCGCCAACGCCGGCCCGGGCCTCGTCCAATGCGGCGCTGAATTTGGATTTTGCCTCGGTTGTTCCGCTGGTTGCAGAGGTTTTTGCGGATGCCTTGGCCTTGGTGGAACGGGAGCCTGCGGCCGAGGTCGCACGCTTTGCACGGGGCTTGGGGCTGCTTGGGGATTTTTCGGCCATGATGGTGTTCCCTGGTTGATCCTGTGTGTCTCGGCGGGCAAAGCTCGCTTGCCCCTGTTAAAGATAGGAAACTCGGCTTGCTTGCCAAGGCTCCCAAAGATAGAGGCGCGCAAACCCGATACCATATTGCGCTGCAGCAGGAAACACGGAGCTTCACATCATGACGGCGATTATCGATATTCACGGCCGGGAAATTCTTGACAGCCGCGGCAACCCCACGGTGGAAGTCGATGTGTTACTCGACGATGGCAGCTTTGGCCGTGCCGCTGTTCCTTCGGGCGCTTCGACCGGCGCGCATGAGGCAGTGGAACTGCGCGATGGAGACAAGGCGCGCTATCTCGGCAAGGGCGTGCGCCTTGCAGTCGATGCGGTGAATGGCGAGATCGCCGAGGCCTTGCTCGGCATGGATGCCGAAGATCAGCGCGATATCGACGCCGCCATGCTCCAGCTCGACGGCACTGAAAACAAGGCCCGGCTTGGCGCCAACGCCATTTTGGGCACCAGCATGGCCGTCGCCAAGGCTGCGGCGGATGCGCGGGGTTTGCCTCTGTATTCCTATGTCGGCGGCGTTTCTGCTCATGTCCTGCCGGTGCCGATGATGAACATCATCAATGGCGGCGAGCATGCCGACAACCCGATCGACTTCCAGGAATTCATGGTCATGCCGGTCGGCGCGGAATCGATCGCCGAGGCGGTGCGCTGGGGCGCGGAGATTTTCCATACACTCAAGAAGGGCCTGTCGCAAAAGGGCCTGGCCACGGCCGTGGGTGACGAGGGCGGCTTTGCCCCCAACCTTGCCAGCACGCGCGCCGCGCTCGATTTCATCATGGAATCGATCGAAAAGGCAGGCTTCAAGCCGGGTAGCGAGATTGCCCTTGCGCTCGATTGCGCCTCGACCGAATTTTTCGCCGATGGCCGCTACGACATTTCGGGCGAGGGTCTGTCGCTCAGCCCGGTCGAGATGGCCGACTATCTTGCCGATCTGTGCGACGCCTATCCGATCCGTTCGATCGAGGATGGCATGAGCGAGGATGATTTCGAGGGCTGGAAAGCGCTAACCGACAAGATCGGCCACAAGGTCCAGCTGGTGGGCGACGATCTGTTCGTGACCAATCCCAAGCGCCTGACCATGGGCATCGGGCAGGGGCTGGCCAATTCGCTGCTGGTCAAGGTCAACCAGATCGGCACGCTGACCGAGACGCTCGAAGCGGTGAGCATCGCTCAGCGCGCGGGCTACACCGCCGTCATGTCGCACCGTTCGGGCGAGACCGAGGACGCGACGATTGCCGATCTCGCGGTGGCCACCAATTGCGGCCAGATCAAAACCGGCTCGCTCGCCCGTTCCGACCGGCTTGCGAAATACAACCAGCTGATCCGTATCGAGGAAGAGCTGGGCGCATCGGCGCGCTATGCCGGTGAGGCAGCTTTCGGGCGCCTGGCACGCTGATCGAGGAAGTGGGAGAGGGCGCCGCAGCTCCCCCACTAGTGCATTCAGCCGAAACGCTGACGCAATTCGAGAAGGGCGAGGGCGGCCTTGGCGGCTTCCCCGCCCTTGTCCTTTTGTGAAGGATCAGCGCGGACCAGGGCCTGCTCTTCGTTCTCGACTGTCAGAATGCCATTGCCAATGGCCATGCCATCCATGGTGAGCGCCATGATGCCGCGTGCGCTCTCTCCGGCGACAATCTCGAAATGATAGGTCTCGCCCCGGATCACGACGCCGATCGCGACAAAGCCGTCATAGAGGCCGCTTTCCGATGCCAGCGCGATGGCGCCGGGAATCTCCAGCGCGCCGGGCACGGTGAGCACCTCGACATCGTGCCCGGCCTGTTCCAGCGCGGCGCAGGCTCCCGCCACCAGCATATCGTTCAGATGATCGTAGAAACGGGCTTCGACAACGAGAAAACGGGCCATGTTCAGTCCTTTGTTCCGGTATCGAGCGCTTCCTGCCCGACAATGCTGAGGCCGTAGCCGGAAAGACCGACCAGCGAATGGCTGGTATTGGTCAGCAGGATCATCTGCTTGACGCCAAGCTCGGTCAGGATCTGCGCACCCACGCCATAATCACGCTGGGCCTCGCCGGCATTGGGATCGCCCTTGCCGCCGGGCTCGTTGCGGACCTTGATGGTGTCGCTGGCATAATGGCGCGAAGGCCTGTTGATGAGCACCAGCACCCCGGATCCATGCGCGTCGATCTGGCGCATGGCGGCTTCCAGAAGGCCGGAACGAGAGGCGTCCTCGGCAAAGATGTCGGGGAAGATCGAAAGCGAATGCATGCGCACGAAACAGGGCTGGGCGGGGTCGATATGGCCCTTGACCAGCGCTACGGTCTCGTTGCGGGTAGCCTTGTTGTAGAAGCTGATCGCATTCCAGTCTCCGCCCCACTTGCTCTTGAAACGGGTTTCCGCGGTTTTTTCGAGCAGGTGATCATGCGCCATGCGATAGGCGATGAGATCCTGGATGGTGCCGATTTTCATGTCGTGAGTGCGGGCGAAACGGACGAGATCGTCCATTCTCGCCATGGTGCCATCGTCATTCATGATTTCGCAAATCACCGCAGACGGGTTCAGCCCGGCCAGCCTCGAAATATCCACCGATGCCTCGGTATGGCCTGCGCGCACCAGCACGCCGCCGTCGCGGGCGGTCAGAGGAAATACATGGCCCGGCGTGACGATGTCATCCCTGGTCTTGGAACTGTCGATAGCGACCGAGATCGTGCGGGCGCGATCGCCTGCACTGATGCCGGTAGTGACCCCTTCGCGCGCTTCGATGGAAATGGTGAAAGCGGTTTCGTGCCTTGTGCCATTCTTGCGGCTCATCGGCTCAAGACCCAGATCTTCGACCCTGTCTTTGGTCAGGGTAAGGCAGACCAGGCCCCGGCCATGGGTTGCCATGAAATTGATCGCTTGGGGAGTGGCCATCTGGGCGGGGATGATGAGGTCACCTTCGTTTTCCCGGTCCTCGTCGTCGACCAGGATGTACATCCGGCCATTTTTGGCTTCCTCGATGATTTCCTCGATCGGGACGAGCACGGGGGTCTCGTCATTATTGGCAAGGAAATTTTCGAGTTTGGCCAGGGTTTCCGTGGTCGGGTTCCAGTTGGCTTCGGTGCAGTCGCGCAGAGTATTGGCGTGCAAGCCCGCCGCCCGGGCAAGGGCGGAGCGCGATGTGCGGCCATCGGCGATCATCGCCCGCACTTTTTCGATTATGGATGTGCTCATGATTTGCGACCTCACATTAGAATGTGCAATTCCCGGCTGCTATCACATCGCATTGGGATGGGCAAGATTTGCAATGCTGCGATTTTGGCTGCATGGGCGGTTTGTCCGCAATCATGAAGGCCAGCAAGGGAGCGAGATGTGACCCCCGACGAGATAGTGAGTGAATTCCAGTCCACCATGCGCCACGTCGCGGCAGCCGTCCATGCCATCACCACAAGGCATGAGGGCGAACGGTTCGGGATCATCGCCACGGCATTTTCATCGGTCAGCTTTGACCCGCCCTCGGTTCTCATCTGCGTCAATCAGGACACATCCATCCACAAGCCGTTGAGCTTGTGCGACCGCTTTGCGGTCAATGTGCTGGCACTGGCCAATCGCGATGTGGCCGATTGCTTTGCCATGAAAAAGGGCGAAGAGCGCTTTTCCGTCGGCCAGTGGGGCGATGTCGAGGGTGTTCCGGTGCTTGCCAATGCGCAATCGAGCCTGGTGTGCGAGGTGGCTGAGCGCCACAATTATGGAACCCACACCATCTATATCGGACAGATCATCTCCGCCCATCATCGCGATGATGCCCGGCCTTTGATCTATTATGATCGCCGCTATATCGACATCACAAATGCGCCGGATCAGTAACGGCTGAATTCAGCCTTTCTGCTGGTCGGTTCTGATCTGGTCGAAAGCTATTCCTGCGCCGATCTGGGAGTGGGGCCAGTTTGCGGGCTTTTGCCTGACCGGGTTTTCGCTCCATTCCCGCCCCCACCACAACAGGTGATCGCGGTCGAGAAACAGCCATTGGCCGTCGCGGCATTCATAGCGGTCGACATAGATCAGCCGCTGTTCGAAGAAGATATCCTCCCAATCCAGCGTGCAGTGGCAGTAAACCGTGCCCTTTGCGCGGATCGGGCTTTCGACTTCGATCAGATGGTTTGACACGAACATCTGCGAAGAGCCGACGGTCTCGAATGCCTTGGGGAAGCTGCGCGCCCTGTGAATATCGAGCATGGTCTCACCAGGAACGGGCCGGGGCGTGTCAACCCAGAGCGATTCCATCAGACCCCAGTCGCGCGTATCCACGGCAAAGGCATATTTCAGCGGGAGCTTGCGGATCTCGTTTTCCGCCCAGAGCATTTCGATCCGGTCCAAGAAACTCTCCTTGCTTGTTGCTTTCGTTATTCGGAGTGTGCTCGCGGTCCATTGATCGCGCAATGATTGAGAGAGGTAACGACATGACTCCGGGTGAAGAAGCGCTTGCCATCCAGCTGATCCGCAAGACCAAGGCCAAATACTGGCACTACATGGACATGAAGCGATGGGATGACCTGAAGCAGGTCTTCACAAAAGATGCCATCGCTGACTTCCGCGGAGAACGCGACCTGAAGCCAGGCGAGCCGATCAGCAAGCTGCCGCCAGTCGAAGAAGCTTTCGCCAGAGGAGACCCTGCCGCTCATCGCGGACGCGATACCATCATCGACAATCTCTACCGCGGGTTGCTGCAAGACTGGATGACGTTTCATCTGGGCGGAGAGCCAATCATCGAAATTACCGGTCCGGGCACGGCAACCGGCATGTGGCCGCTTTTCGATTACATCAGCGCGCATGGCCGGACGATGAAGGGTTATGGCCATTATCATGAGCATTACCGGTTCGAGGAAGGGGAATGGCGCATTGCATACATGGCACTGACCCGGGTGCGCAGCGATGGCGTGCATCCGGCCGACTTCACATTAAAATAGCGCTTGCGTGTCAAATGCAGGGATACAGCAAAGCGTCCAGCTGCGACGTTTACCGGGCCTCAACGGGCCTCGGGTCGCCCCGCGATTGCCTGCCTTGCGCCTGACCATCGCAACAGGACAGATCGGAGACTGTTGCCAAGTTGTCACAGGTTTCAGGAATTGTAAGGCCTGTATGGACAAGACTGGACATCGCGTTTTGAGGATATAGGCTGATATTCCCAATAACGAATCCGCGTTCAGCGGACATGATGGGAAGGGGATGTCACTATGAAAAATGCGAGCATGTTTCGTGGAGCATTGCTGGCTTCGGCTGGCTTGGCACTATTTTCAGGGGGAGTTGCCCAGGCGCAGGACGCCGGGGGAAGCACGGGCCTTGGCGAAATCCTGGTCACCGCGCGCAAGCAGACCGAATCTCTGATCAATGTCCCTGTGGCTGTTTCCGCGATTGGCGGCGAAGAAATCGAGCGCAAAGGCGTTACCGATCTCACCCGCATCGCGCAGCTCGCCCCTCAGATCATGCTCGCACAAGCCGACTCCGGCACCGGCGCCAGTTTCTCGATCCGCGGCCTTGGCACGTCCTTCCTCGATCCGGGGCTTGATCAGTCGGTCGTCGTGGTTCTCGACGGCATGCCTGTCTCTCGCGGTCTGGTTGTCAACATGGGCATGTTCGACCTTGCCCAGGTCGAAGTGCTTAAAGGCCCGCAGGCCCTGTTCTTCGGAAAGAACTCGCCAGCAGGCGTGGTCAGCCTGACATCGGCAGGCGCTACGGATACGTTCGAGGGAATGATCCGCGCGGGCTATGAATTCGAAGCACGCGAAAAATTTGCTGAAGCCGCCGTATCCGGCCCTCTTTCCGAGACGCTGAAGGGCCGCATTGCCCTGCGCTGGTCCGATATGCGCGGCTGGCTGCGCAATGGCGCCACCTCGCTGCCTTCGCCGCTGCCGCCGGCTTTTGCCACCTTCTACCCCAACTCCGCCACGCCGCGTTCCAAATGGGCGCCGGGTGACAACAACAAGATGGGCCGTATTACCCTGACCTGGGAGCCGTCTTCCGACTTCGACGCCACGCTCAAGGTGGCGATGGGCGACATGAAGAACAACGCCGGCACCACACAGCAATATTGCGATTCTGCGGTGCATGGCGGACCGGTCAGCATTGGCGGCTTTGAAGATCCGAACGACACCTGCAAATTCAACAAGGTTGTGCTCAGCAATGGCGTGCCGACCGAATTCGTGCAGGACAGCTGGTACAAGATGTCGAAGGATGGCCATACCTTCGCGAAGGTCAAAACCTTCATGCCGACGCTGTCCATGAACTACAACACGGACAATCTCAATTTCAGCTCGGTGACGGGCTACCTCGATCTGAACTTCACCAATGTGAACAATTACGACCAGACCAGCTATGGCCTTGCCACGGTCTCGATCGGTGAATTCACCAAGATCTTCACTCAGGAATTCCGCATGACCAGCGATTTCGATGGTCCGCTGAATTTCACGGCCGGCGCCTATTATGAAGACATGAAGCGCAAGGTCTGGTCTGATGCGCTGATTTTCTTTGTCGGCCCGGTTCCTGCCGGTTTTGACGGGGAAGGCCGCTTCGACAATTTCCACTCGGTCAATCATTCCAAGGGCAAGACAGTGTCCGCCTTTGGCCAGATGCGCTGGGACATCATGGAAAACCTCGAACTGGCTGGCGGTGTGCGCTACACCAAGGAAAAGCGCACTCAGGTCGCAGAAAACCTCTTCATTCACCCCTTCGTGCTGGGGCCCACCGCTCTGGGCAATCTCGTGCCGGTCGGTACGAAGTTGACCGGAGGCAAGTTCAAGGACACCAACTGGTCTCCTGAAGCGACCCTGACCTACAAGCCTTCGGCCGATACCATGGTCTACGGTGCCTACAAGACGGGCTACAAATCGGGCGGTTTCCCATCGCTGTCGCTGTTCAAGCTGAACCCTGACAACACGGTGCCAACTGGCGGCCAGATCGGGTTCGGACCCGAAAAGGCAAAGGGTTTCGAAGCCGGCTTCAAGGGCAAATTCGCCAACAATACGATCCGCTTCGAAGCAACGGTTTACAGCTACAAATATTCGAACCTGCAGCAGTCGATCTTCGATCCGCCGACCTTCAGCTTCTTGATCAAGAACGCTGCAGCAGCGCGCATCAAGGGTATCGAGCTTCAGGGAGAATGGCTGGCAACCGAAGGGCTGCGCCTCAGCGCTTCGGCCGCCTATAACGACGCCAAATATCTCTCCTTCCCCAACAATGGCTGCTACACTGGCCAGACCGCTGCGCAGGGCTGCGTGCCCAATGCCGATGGCGTGCCGGTGCAAAACCTCAAAGGCCGTCGCCTGCCGCGTGCACCTAAATGGAACATGATGGCTGGCTTCAACTTCGATACGCCGCTCAGTGAAAGCTGGGGCCTGGGCATCTCGGGCGATGTGAATTACACGTCTGGCTATAATACCCAGGAAACTCAGCCGCCTTTCGCCTATCAGAAGGGCTTTGCTCTCTTCAACGCCGGCTTGCGCCTCTTCTCAGAGGACAAGCATTACGAACTGGCGCTGATCGGACGCAATCTGGCCGACAAATATTATGTGCAGGTCAGCACAGCGACGACCTTCGGCGTGACACAGGACAATCTGCAAGCCGCGACACCGCGCGCTCGCGAAGTGCGTGTCCAGGGCACCTATCGGTTCTGATACCCCAACAGGGGATGCCTGAGGGAGAGGGTCCGGCTTCGGCCGGGCCCTTTTTCTTGTCCTGCATGGCAATGCTGAAATCGCGGCTTTCTAGGCCATGGTTTCGCAATAATGTGAAGCGAGGGGATGCAGCGAAGCGGGCGACTGCCCCAAGCGGAGAAAGATATGTTCGATCTGGTGATCCGAGGCGGCAGTGTGGTCGATGGAACGGGCGCAGCGCCGTTCACCGCCGATATTGCCATAGCTGGTGACAAAATCGTCGAGGTAGGAAGGATCACCGGCCCGGCGCAGCGCGAGATCGACGCTTCGGGATTCAACGTGACGCCTGGCTGGCTCGATATCCATACCCATTATGATGGGCAGGCCACATGGGACCCGGAGCTGGACCCGTCCTTCAGCTCTGGCGTCACCACGGCCATCATGGGCAATTGCGGCGTCGGCTTCGCTCCGGTCCGGCCGGGCGACCAGGAACGGCTGATCGAACTGATGGAAGGCGTGGAGGAAGTTCCCGGCACCGCGCTGCATGAAGGCATGAGCTGGAACTGGGAAACCTTCCCCGAATATCTCGATTCACTGGACGCGATGGAGCGGACTTTCGATGTCGGATGCCTGATGCCGCATGGGCCGCTTCGCCTGTGGGCGATGGGCGAGAAAGTCGGCACCGATAAATGCGCCAGCGGCGATGACCTTGCCCTTATGGTGGAGCAAGTGGAAGCCGGAATGAAGGCAGGCGCCTTCGGTCTGGCCACCTCGCGCACCCCCATTCACCGGACCACACGGGGCGAAATGACCGCCGATTACCATGTCGACACGCCCGAGCTGATCGCGTTGACGAGGCCGGTCAAGGCACATGGCGGCTATTTCCAGGTGGTGCCCGAAGGCATCGCCGGCGAGGATATGGATGGTCTTCGCCATGATATGGCAATGGTCGAGGATGTGGTGAAGGCGACCGGCGTCGATCTTCATGTCCTGCTGTTCCAGCTCAATCCGGAACCCGATTATTATCTTGAACAAATCGGCAAGCTCGAGGAACTGGGCAAGGGCAGGAGAGCGATCGCCCAGTTCGGGGGGCGCGGAACCGGCGCGATCATGGGCTTTCTGGGCGCCAATCCGTTCATGAGCCGTCCGACATATGAAGCGCTGACACAGCGCCTGCCGGTCAGCGAATGGCTGGGCGAACTGGCGAAACCGGAGGTCAAAGCGCAGATCCTGTCGGAAGCAAACCCGGCGGGCACGCCTGGCCTGCTGTTCGAGGGAGCGATGGAGCGCATCTACGATCTTACCGATGCGATGGATTTCGAGCCGGGGCCGGATCGTTCGATGGCCGCCCTTGCCGATCGCACGGGCAAGCCGCTTGCCGAGGCGGTCTATGATTTCATGCTGGAGCATTCCGAGCATCCACGCGCTTACATCGCTTTCACAGGCTATGCGCATGGTGACCTTGAGGATGTGCGCAAGGCGCTGCACCGTCCCAATGTGGTTCTGAGCGCGTCGGATGCCGGAGCGCATGTGCTGACTGTCGCCGATGGCTCGATCAATACGTTCATGCTGACCCACTGGTGCCGCGACCGGGTGCGGGGGCCAAGGGTCGCCCTTGAGGAAGTGGTGCACTGGATGACCCAGAAATCAGCCCTTTCTGTCGGGCTTGCCGACCGCGGCGTGATTGCGCCCGGTATGAAGGCGGATATCAACATCTTCGATCTCGATGCGCTGAAAGTGCACCGGCCCGATTTCCATACAGACCTGCCCGGCGGAGCGCGGCGCATCATGACCCAGGTGACAGGCTATCGCGCGACGATGGTTTCCGGTGTCATCACCCGCGAAAACGATGTGGCAACGGGCGCCAGGCCGGGCAGGCTGGTGCGCCACAGGGCGCATTGAGCATAAACAGGAGACCGGCAATCGACGCAATTTCCACCAGCGCCCTGACCTTCGATGACATCAAGGTGGGCGACCGTTTCGTGATCGGGGCTTATGAGATGACCCGCGAGGCAATCATCGATTTCGCCTCGAAATATGACCCTCAGCCCTGGCATCTCAGTGATGAAGGGGCGGCTGCCAATCCTGTTTTCGGGCGCCTTTCCGCCAGTGGCTGGCATACCACGGTGGTGATCAGCATGCTGGTTGACCGGTTCTGGAAAAGCACAAGGGTGCGCGGAATGGCCGGCGGCGGGGTTGACGGGTTGCGCTGGATGGCGCCGGTCTTTGCCGGAGACGTGCTCACCGGCGAAGTGACGATAATTGTTGCCAGGACCTCTGCCTCCAAACCCGATCGCGGAATCATCACCCAGCATATATTGATGCGCAATCAGGACGGGCACCCGGTGGCAGAGGCAACGATAGCCGGAATCATGGCGCGCGGCTGATTGATATTGCTATTCGAACATGCCGGGCCCGAGAAGTTCTGTGTCCAGTTCGACCCCTGCGGTTTCCAGCAGTCGGGCCACCGTCATGTAAAGCCCGCTCAGCAGCGTCAGATCGATCAGCTGTTCGCGTGAAAGATGCGCCAATGCCTCGGCCAGTGTCGCGTCGCTGGCCCGGACATTCAGAACGATGTCGTCCACATAGGCCATCACTGCCAGTTGGCGGGCATCCAGCAAATGCGTATCTTGCGTGCCCGCAAGCACGGCATCGACCTGCTCACGCGAAAGGCCGATGGCCTGGGCCATGGCCTCGTGCTGCTGGACCTCATATGCCGATCTGGAAAGTGCGCCCACCCGCAATATGGCCACTTCGCGAAGGTCAGCGGGCAAGGGGCTGTCGCGATAGAAGGTGAAAGAGAACTCCTCCAGCTTGCGGCAGACCTGCGGCGATGCGCCGACCATCATGCGGATGACGTTCAGCCTGCCCCGCTCCACCATGGCGCGCAAATCCGCAGGCAGGGTGGCGGGATCAGGATAGGGAATGCGTGGCATCCGATTTTCTCCGTCATGGAGGGTGAAGTTTTCCGTCAATTGCGAGCTGCGTCAATCGGGCATTGCGTTATCGCTCTTGTGACGTGCCTTGGTGGATTATAGCCTGCTTGCCGGAGAGGTTGGCACCTGCCCGCAATTGGAGAGGCAAGAATGGCATTCAACTACAATCCGCGCGTCGTGGCCAGTGGCATGGGTTTCATAGAGGGGCCGATCGCCTGCGATGACGGGACGTTGCTTGTGCTTGACATGAACACGCAGTCGATCGAGCGGGTCGATCCGGCCAGCGGCAGGATCGAGACCTTTGCGAAGACAGGAGGCGGTCCCAACGGGGCGGCATTCGGACCCGATGGCGCCATCTATCTGTGCAATAATGGCGGCCTCTATATCGAAAAGACCCCCGAAGGTGGCAACCTGCCACAACTCGGCGCAGAATGGGACGGCAGGATCACTTCTTGCATACAGCGCGTCGATCCGGACGGAGCGGTCAGCACGCTCTACACCCATTGCGGTGAATATCCGCTGCAAGCTCCCAACGACATCGTGTTCGATGCGCATGGCGGCTTCTATTTCACCGATCTTGGTCATTTCGACGATCGTCATGTCGATGTCGGCGGGCTTTATTATGCGCTGCCTGATGGCAGCTCCATCATCGAACTGGTGCATGAGCCGAACCTGCTTGCGCCGTTGACTCAACCCAACGGCGTGGGCCTTTCGCCTGCAGGTGACAGGGTTTATATTTCCGAAACCGTTACCGGGCGCTGCTGGGCATGGGCGATCTCTGCCCCCGGCACCATCGCGCCGATGCCTGAGCCTTTATCCGCCAATGGGGCGGCGCTGCTTTACGGACAGGACAATTTCGGAATGTTCGACAGTCTCGGCGTTGATGGAGAGGGCTTCGTCTGTGCTGCAACGCTGATGAAGGGCGGCATCTCTGTCATCAACCCCAATGGCGGGCTGGAGGAGTTCATCCCCATGCCGGAATATGACGCGATGGTGACCAACATCTGCTTTGGCGGCCCGGACTTGCGGACTGCTTATGTGACCTCTGCCGGAACCGGAAAGATATGGGCGCTTGACTGGCCGCGGCCGGGGTTAAGGCTTAATTACGCAAGATAAAGCCGGGCAGATACCAGGCGAAAACAGCCGGGATCTGTCGCAACATTGGAGGATGCGATGAAGATCGGGGTATTGTTCACCTTCCAGAACTTCATGGACCAGCTGTCCGACAAGGAGAGCTATGAACGCGATCTGGCGCTTGCCGAACTGGTCGAACCGATGGGTTATGACTGGATCAGCGCGGTGGAGCATCATTTCACCAGCTATGCCATGTCGCCCGACAATTTCAGCTTCCTCGCCTATATGGCGGCCAAGACGGAGCGGATCGGGTTGATGCTGGGCGCGATCATCCTGCCGTGGAATGATCCCCTGCGCGCGGTCGAACGTATGATCATGCTGGATCACCTGTCGAAAGGCAGGGCGCAGCTGGGCATAGGGCGGGGGCTGGCCATCCGCGAATACAAGGCCTTCGGCATCGACATGAACGAGGCGCGGGACCGCTTCGATGAATCCGCCGAGATCATCGTCAATGCACTCGAAACCGGTGTGGTCAGAGCGAATGGCAAGTTCTATTCCTACCCGGAGGACTTACCCATCCGTCCAGGCTCCTATGCCAGCTTCGAGGACCGTTTCAACTGTGTCGCCATGTCGCCCGACACCGTGCCGGTTTGCGCGCGCTTGGGCGGTCGGCTGATGAGCTTTGCCATCAAGCCATGGGACCAGCTCGCTCCGCAGTTCGAGGAATATCGCCGCCTGTTCCAGATGCATCATGGCCGCCCGGCGCGCGATCCGATGTGTGTCGATAGTTGTTTTTGCGATGAAAGCGCCGACAAGGCCGAGGAAATCGCCCGACGCTCCATCTCCAATTATTACCTCACGGTGATGGACCATTACGAGATGGCAGGCGAGCATTTCCGGGGGCTGAAAGGCTATACCGGCTATGCCGATGCCGCCGACATGTTGCGCGATGCCGGGATGGAAGCAGGCGCGGAAGGCTATTTTCACGCCAATATCTGGGGCACGCCGCAGCAAATTCTCGACCGGCTCGACCAGCGGCGCGAGCTGATCGGCCATTTCGACCTGATGCTCTCCTTGTCCTTCGGGGGGCTGAGCAAGGAGCAGGTCACCAATTCCATGCGGCTGATTGCCGAAAAAGTGATCCCCGAAGTGCGGTCATGGAAATGAGCGGCAAGGATTTTCTCGGCTTTCCGGCCGGAACTGCAATTGTCGTCACGGGTGCGGGCAGCGGCATCGGCGAGGCTATCGCGCTCAATTGCGGTAGGCTCGGGCTGAGGGTGGCCTGCTGGGATTTGTCCGCAGAGGCGGCGGCAAGGACGGCGGAAGGGATCAGGCTGGCAGGAGGGGAGGCGATGTTCTGTTCCGGCGACGTTTCCGATACCGCGAGCGTAGCCGAGTGCTGGAAACGCACCACCGAAGCCTTCGGGGCGGTTGCCTGCCTTGCGGCCTCTGCCGGGCCGCCAAGCTTTGGGGACAAGGACTTCACCGCGGCCCTCAACCTGGCCATCGATTGCATGCGTGTGCCGACCGAAGCATGGCTGGAACAACCCGATGCGGACAGCCGCTCTGCAATCTATCTCTCCTCGGTTCAGGGGCCTCGCTATGGGGCCGGTGTACCCTGGTACACCGTCGCCAAAAGCGCTATCGATGGTTACATGCGTTCGCTCGCCGCCATGCGCCCAGGCGGCATCCGCGCCAATGCGATCCTGCCGGACTGGCTGCGCACCCCCCGCACCGAGCAGTATATCGACGCGACCGGCGGCGATGGCTGGGAGGCGAACCCGATGGGCCGGGTTGGCCAGGCTCAGGATTCGGCCAACGCGGCGATTTTCCTGCTCTCGCCTGCCGCTGAGTATATCAATGGTGTCTCGTTGGAGGTCGATGGCGGCGCAAAGCTGCGCTCGATGGCATGGATGCGGATGTGGGAGGCCTCGAAAGGCTGAACCCTCATTCCCGCGGCGCGTTCGCCTTGTGCAGATAGCTCAGCAGGCTGATCGGGATGCGGCTGCCACCGTTGACGGGCACGACCGTCCCTGAAACCCATTGCGATTCATCGCTGGCAAAATAGACCGCGAGCGGGCCGATATCCTCCGGCTTGCCCAGGCGTTGAAGCGGGATCGTCTCGATCTGGCGGCGCTGGCGGCTTTCCGATTGCATCGTCGTCAGGCTGTCGACCAGCACCACGCCCGGCGCAATTGCGTTGACCCGGATGCCGCGATGCCCCCATTCCACCGCCATGGTTCCGGTCATGCTTTCCAGCCCGGCTTTGGCGGCGGCATAGTGCCCGACAAGCGGCGTTGGAGCAGAAGCCGAGCGCGAGGTGATGTTGATGATCGAGCCGCCCCGGTCCATCGTGCGCACAATGGTCTGGGTGGTGAAGAAGGTCCATTTGAGATTGAGGTCGACCACCCGGTCCCACTGGCCCTCGTCGAGATCGAGCAGCGGGCCATTATCCGACGGGCGGGCGCTGCCTGCATTGTTTACCAGGCAATTGATATAGCCGAAACGGGCGAGCGCTTCCTTGACGAGCCGCTCGATATCGAGGCGGCTCGTGATGTCGCATCGGACGGGCAGGGCCGCGCCACCTTGCGCCTCGATAGCCTGAGCGACCTCCTCCAGAGGTTCGAACCTGCGCCCCGCAACCACGACATTGGCGCCAGCCTGTGCCATGGCCAGGCTGATACCGCGCCCTATGCCGCGACCTCCTCCGGTCACGATCACGGTTTTGTCCTTCAGGGAAAACATCGCGGCATTATTCCTTGTTCCTGTTTCACCAGTCTATCGCCCACTATCTTGTCTATGCAAGATGGGCTGGCGCGGGCGATGAGGTTGGTCTAGCTTCGCTCATATATGGCCATGAGCCAAGTGGAGGATGAGATGAGGCAATCCCGTTTGTGGAGCGTTGTTCTGGGTGGCCTGCTGGTTCTGATCGGGCTGGTCCTGCTGGTCGGCGGGGCGCAACTGATGATGCTGGGGGGGTCTCTCTATTATCTCGTCGCCGGGCTTGCCTGTCTGGTCTCAGGCATCCTGATTTATCGCCGCTCGCCCAAAGGGATCACTCTATACGCGCTGTTCATCCTGGGCACGCTGGTCTGGTCACTGGCCGAGGTGGGGATGCGGTTCTGGGACCTGCTGCCTCGTCTGGCAGGCCCGGCTTCCCTGGCAGTGCTGATGGCCATTCCTGCCCTGCGCGAGCGTTTTGTCGATAAGGCTAGCGATCCGGCCCGCTGGAGCAGCTCGGTTGCTGCCGGCGCTTCGCTGGCTCTTCTGGGCATAAGCTATGTCGGCAGCCAGCCCGACCTTCCTGAACAGCAATTAGCGGCCGTTTTTGCGCCTTCCACCATCAAGCCGGGGGCTGCCGATGAATGGACCGCTTACGGCAGGACAGTGGCTGGAACCCGCTATTCCCCCAACGACCAGATAAATCCGGCCAATGTTTCCGGGCTTGAGAAGGCCTGGACCTATCAGACCGGAATCACTGCGGCGAAGCGGCCCGATATCAAGGTCAGCATCACCTTCATGGCCACACCGCTGATGGCGGAGGGCCGCCTCTATCTCTGCAGCCCGAACAGCGAAGTCATTGCGCTCGATCCCGACAGCGGGCAGCAAATCTGGCGTTTTGACCCCAAGGCCGATATTGCCGATGCCCAGATGCTCAATTGTCGCGGTGTCTCCTATCATCGCGATCCCGTTGCCAGCGGGCTGTGCGCCTCGCGCATCATCGCCACGGCCATCGACGGACGTCTCTTCACCCTCGACAGCGCTACCGGGGCGCTTTGCCCCGGTTTTGGGAAGGACGGCTATGTCTCGCTCAAGGAACGCATGGGCGCGGTTGTGACGCCGCTGGCGAATTACGTCTCTTCCCCGCCGGTGGTGATCGGCAACACAGCCATCCTTGGCGGTTATATTCGCGACAACTGGATGACTGGTGAGCCATCCGGGGTCATCCGCGCCTATGATGTCAAATCCGGCAGGCTTGTGTGGGACTGGGATGCCGGACGATCCGAGACTGCCGGCCCGATACAGGAGAACGAGGCCTTCGTCGCCGGCTCCGTCAATGCATGGACGGTGCTGAGCGCCGATCCCGAGCTTGGCCTGGTCTATGTTCCCACCGGCAATGCCACGCCGGATCATGTGGGCATGCACCGCACGGCGATGGACGAGAAATATGCCAGCTCGATCGTGGCGCTCGATGCAGCGAGCGGGAAGGTGCGCTGGCATTTCCAGACCACGCATCACGATCTGTGGGACTATGATATCCCGGCCCAGCCGGTCCTGTTTGACATGCCGATGGCCGAAGGCACTGCACCTGCAGTTGCCGCCGTCACCAAGCGCGGAGAGATTTTCATTCTCGACCGCAGGACCGGCAAGCCGCTTACGAAGGTGGAGGAAAAGCCGGTCCCCAAGGGTGATATCCCCCAGGAGACCTACGCTGCGACACAGCCCTATTCGGTCGGTTTTCCAAGTTTCAATCCTCCAAAGCTGACCGAGGCGAAGATGTGGGGGGCGACCCCGATCGACCAGATGATCTGCCGCATCCGTTTTCGCTCCTATCGTTATGATGGCGATTTCACTCCGCCTACGCTGGGTGGCTCGATCCAGTTCCCCGGCCTGTTCGGGGTTCTGAACTGGGGCAGCGTCAGCATAGACGAGGGCAGGGGGGTGATGATGGTCAACTCGGCCGCGATTGCCCAGGTCATCCAGCTTTACCCCCGCGCAAAACAGGGAGAGGCAGGGGCGGCTGCGGCCAATTCCCATGCGGCAGGCATGCTGGCGCAGGAAGGAACGCCCTATGCGCTCTCAACCCTGCCGCTGCTCTCGCCTCTGGGCATTCCCTGCCATGGACCGCCATGGGGATTCCTGAGCGCTGTGGACCTCAAAACCCGCAAGATTGTCTGGCAACGCCCGCTTGGCACGAGCGAGGATATCGCCCCGATGGGCATCAAGGTGCCGGGGATCTTCAACATCGGTGGCAGTGTGAGCACGAAAAGCGGGGTGGTGTTTATCGCTGGCACGCTCGACGATTATCTGCGCGCCTTCGATATTCAGAGTGGCAAGGAGCTGTGGAAAGGGCGTCTTCCCGCAGGCGGGCAGGCGACACCGATGACCTATGTTTCACCAAAGACCGGCAAGCAATATGTCGTGATTGCGGCAGGTGGGCATGGCTATATGGGCACCACGCCTGGCGATCACCTTGTGGCTTTCGCGCTTCCTGAGAAAAAACATCCTGAGAAAAAATAGACTGCAGGCTCAAAACCAGAACCTGATCCCCGCAACCAGACGCGTGCTCTCGGGGCTGTCGCCTGCGGCGCGTGCATAGCGTGCCGTGCCGTTCATCGCCCTCGACCATTCCAGCCCGGCATAGGGTGCGAATTCCGGTGCGATTTCATAGCGCAGCCTCAAGCCTGCCGTCATACAGGCAAGGCCGCGTCCAATGCCTTCTTCGGCACTATCCTGTGCGGACAGATCAAGCTGAAGCATGGGGCGCAAAACCAGCTTTTGCGTGACATGCATGTCGTGTTCGAATTTGAAATGGCCGGTGAGGTCGCCCTTCTCGGAGACAAAGGCCATGGCTTCGCTCTCGATCTCATAGGGTAAAGTCGCAGCAATGCCGGCGGCGGCGTGAGCCAGATCATCTCCGGGGCCTGCATCGAGCCGAGCGCCCAGTTTGAGATCGGCCCAGGGGCCAACCGCATGGCTCCACAAAAGCTGGTTGTCCGAATATTCTACCCCGCGCCCCAGCACCGCTTCGCCGGCAGATTTCAGCTCCAGACGGTCGATATCGTCCCCCCATGAGGCGGTGGCATCCCAATAGATACTGTCCGCTCCCTTGCCGATGCGCGTCTCAAGCATGTCGAACATCAATTCAAACCGGCTGTTTTCACCATGTTCGGCGGCCAATGTCGCGCGGGCAGGGGCCATGGCCTCTTCGCCATAGACCGCATCGGCTGCATGATCCTGCGCCAGCGCAGGCTGTGCAATGCAGATGGCGCAGGCCATGATCAGGGCGGAGGAAGCGCAGAATGTCCGGGGTTTCATGAACGGATCTCGACAATATTGAACATGCCAGCATGCATGTGCAGCAGCAAATGGCAGTGAAACGCCCAATCTCCGGTTGCATCGGCAGTAAGGTATAACCGCACATAGCCTCCGGGCAGAACGTTAACCGTATGCTTGCGCGGATAATGGCCCCTCTGACCGTTAACGACCTCGAAGAAATGCCCGTGCAGATGGATCGGGTGAGTCATCATCGTGTCGTTGATCAGCCTGATCCGCACTCTTTCATTGTGCGCCAGACGAATGGGCTCGGCCCCATCGGAAAAACGCTTGCCGTCAAACGACCACATATAGCGCTGCATGTTTCCGGTCAGGTGAATGTCGAGCGATCGTCTGGGTGGGCGCGTGTCGGGGTTGGGGGTGAGCGAGACAAGATCGGCATAGGTCAGCACGCGATGCGGAACATCATCCAGCCCGATGCCGCGGTCGCCCACCCTGTCGGCAGGCATGGGGGCGATCATCTCCACGCCCGGATTGAGGTCGACTTTGGGCGCATGGGCGGTGCTGCGCATGGAATGATCCATCCCGCCCATTTCGTGCATCCCGCCCATCGCGCCGCCAGATGCCTCGTCCATCATGCCCATATCGCGCATGCTCAGCAGCGGGCGGTGGCGCAGCGGCGGGGCAGGGGCTTCCATGCCGGGGCGCGGCGCCAGATTGGCCACGGCCATGCCCGATCTGTCCATGCTCTCGGCCACCAGCGTATAGGCTCGTTCCTCAGGCACCACGATGACATCATAGGTCTCGGCCACGCCGATCTGGAATTCATCCACCTCGACCGGCCTCACATCCTGCCCGTCTGCGGCGACCACCTGCATCGCAAGGCCGGGGATCCGCAGATTGAAGATGGTCATGGCCGAGGCATTGATGATCCTCAGCCGGACCCGCTCTCCGGCTGAGAACAGCCCACTCCACCGGTCAGTCCGGTCATGCCCGTTCACCAGATAGCTGTAAGTCGCTCCCGTCACGTCCGCGATATCTGTCGGGTCCATCCGCATACCGGCCCATTTCAGCCGGTCTGACTGCTTCATGCCATCCCTGTTGGCCAGCGTCAGCTTCTGCCGGTTGAAATAGCCCGGCTCCTGTTTCAGCCGCCGCATGATTTCGTGGGGGTGCAACGCGCTCCAGTCGGACAAGACGATGACATGCTCGCGCTCCGCATGGTGCGGGCCGGGCTTGGCAGGGTCGATGATGATCGGGCCGAACAGCCCCATCGCCTCCTGCGCGCCCGAATGGCTGTGATACCAGTATGTCCCCGACTGTCTGACTGGGAAGCGATAGGTAAATGTCTCGCCCGGCGCGATGCCGGGGAAACTGACGCCGGGCACCCCGTCCATCTGGAAAGGCAGCAGCAGCCCATGCCAGTGGATCGAGCTGTCCTCTCCCAGGTTGTTGGTCACCGCAATGGCCACCTCCTGGCCTTCGCGCAGCCGGATAAGCGGGCCCGGCATGGTGCCATTGGCCAGCATCGCATGCGCAGTCTTGCCATCTGGCGCAATGGTCTGCCCGCTGAGCGCAATGGCGATCTGCTCGCCACAGAGAACGCCGCCTGACTGGCCCGCAACGCCGCCCGCCATGCTTGCACCATGCGTCTGCGCACGCGCCCATTGCGGCAGGAGGGAAAGCCCGATCACCGCGCTTCCCAGACCGATCAATTCCCGGCGATTGAATGACATTGCTCCCCACTAGCACGATGGAAGCGCATTTTGGAAGTCTGTGGCCGAGGGACGACAGCCCGCAACAGGATGCCCATTCCGAATTTCTGTGCGATGCAGATTTGAGAGAGGGTGGTGGACGCACTAGGGCTCGAACCTAGGACCCGCTGATTAAGAGTTTGATTTGCTTGTTGTATATCCGCGTTGTTTAACGTTGCTGGAAGTAGGCAAGCTATTGAGAACACTCGATCGGTCGGTAGCGCTTTGGTTACCCAAGGTGCTCTGTGTTTCTCCACGGTGTTACCTCGGTGATACCGGAGATAGTCCATGCCGAGAACCGCGAAGCTGACGAAATCATTTGTGGATGCCCTTTTGCCTGAAGGCAAAGAGTATGAGGTAGCCGACGAAAAGCTGTCCCTGCCCGTTTCCACTCCTCATCGACTTTCACGTAGTGATTGTAGAGGGCGTCCAACGCTGTCAGCAATTCGGTTGGAAGCCTGAGTGGGTCCAGGTTCTCAGAGTTTTTGGCACCCTTCTTCGGCATCTCCTTGCCGATATGGTCCCAGAGCTTTCGGTAGATCGGCATGTCATCGATGGGCAGATTGTCTGCCACCGGGACGCGAGGCAGCTTTACGATGCCGCATTCGATGGCATCCATCAGAGAAAAATCGCTGACCACCCATGGGAACAGCGTACCTTCGACATAGCCTGATCCAGCTAGGAAGAATGGCGTTGCCGAGAGATCATAAACCGCGCGTACACCCACCTTCTTCTTGAGTGCCTTGATGCCATTGATCCAGAGGCGAGCAGCCTCCTTGTTTTCTTTGGCCTCCGCCTTGGTGTCGGCGTCCGATAGCTCTTCGACGCTGCCTTGGGGGCGTTCCTCGTAGCAGTGATGCGCCTCGTCATTGATGACGACGACGTTCTTCATCGACATCAGTTCGCCGCAGGCCCGCTGAAGCATTTGGCCTTCGCTCTCAATGGTGGTTGGAGCATCGCCTCTGCCTTGCAGCAGAGCCTTACCAACCTTCGAGACGTCCATCGTCTCCCGACGCTTGAACGAATGGTAATTTGTGATGACGATCTTCGCCTTGGCGATCTCCGGCAGCATGTCGGCAGGCACCATGTCACGGTGCCGGTAATAGTTGTCCGGGTCGTCGGGCAGCAGGACGCGGAGACGATCCTTGATGGTGATGCCGGGGGCAACGATTAGGAAGCCTCGGCTAAAAATGCTGCTCGTCGGCGAGCGAACAGCGTTCACGGTCTGCCAAGCGATCAGCATCGCCATCACAGTCGTCTTGCCAGCGCCGGTTGCCATTTTCATGGCCATCCGCATCAAATCGGGATTGGCGTGCTGGTTGGCACCCTCGATGTGCTTCCAGAGGTGCTTGTAGCGATCCTGTCGGCGCGCAACTTCCGTCAGCCAAATAACTGTCTCGACCGCTTCGACCTGGCAGAAGAAGGGGCGAAGACCTTCAACCTCGGTACGTCGCCAATGGTGAAGTAGTCGCGCCGTGGCAGGAGTGACGCCCCAATCCCGGTCGCTGGGCAAGCTGCGCCAAGTGGCGACGTGCGCCCGGATTTCATTGATAATCGGCTTCGGATTGTATTCCTGGTCCTCGTCAGACAGACCAGCCGCATCCTCGAACAGCATGGAAGCTTGGGAGGATTTCCCTGACCGTCGCTTAGGCTTCGGAACAGGGGTGATAAAATCACAGGGTCGACGCCCCTCAATCGGAGGCTGCTCGAGCGGTTGTCCGTCCTCATCCAAGGCGTGGTAGCGCTTGGGCGGGTCGTAAGGAGAGTTCAAAATTGGCTGATCAAAAAACGACTGCGACAAACAGCATTCCCCCTCGATAGACCCCTTATTCAACAGGCGGGTCTTAAAGACAAGGAAGCGAGCAGGACGTTTGAAGAAGAAAAGGCTGAAAAGAGAGCGTGCTGCCCCAAACGCGACGGGAGTGCTGGTGTTTGTCGAGCTGCGCTGGGTCAGCCGGTGCAACCCGTTTCAAATCGCACATGCGGCTGGGACCAGGTGGCAAGGCTGCGTTGTTTATCGCAAGGTGCGATCTCGTCCCGTGTTACCGGGGTGTTACCTTGACTGCCGCCTGCGAGACGGTAAACTGGCTAAACCATTGAGGAAAGTGGTGGACGCACTAGGGCTCGAACCTAGGACCCGCTGATTAAGAGTCAGCTGCT
>CAZWEY010000016.1:1093-25490 GCA_964632055.1 uncultured Sphingomonadaceae bacterium | reverse complement strand
GCAGTGCTGCGACCAGCGTGCAGATGCTTCCTGTCATTGCTCAGGAAGTCGCTCATGTGGATGTGTTCCAGCGCACGCCAAGCTGGGTTCTGCCCAAGGACGATGCGGTTTTCGACGCCGAAACTCTGGCCGCGCGCGAAGCCGATATCAGCCTGGCCCGCGACGAACGCTTGCGCCTTTACCGCGAGATGGACAATTTCTGCAAATGGACCGAAGTCACAGATGACAGCGATTTCGTGCAGGCAGGCCTGCAGAACCTTTCTGTCGTCAAGGACCCGGAAACCCGCGCCAAGCTGACCCCGGACTTCAACTGGGGTTGCGCGCGCCCGCTCTTTTCAAACGAGTTCTATCCCGCCTTCAACCGCGACAATGTCGGGTTGATCACCGAACGCGCATCGAAAATCACGCAAACCGGCATCGTCGATGCCACTGGCACTGCGCGCGATTACGACGTCATCATCTGCGCCACGGGCTATCAGGTCGACCAGTTCCTGATGGCGCTCGATGTGCGCGGGCGCGATGGCGTGCACATCAAGGACGCCTGGGAGCATGGCGCCAGCGCCTATCTCGGCATCACCACCCATGGCTTCCCCAACCTGTTCATGACCTACGGGCCGAACACCAATAATGGCTCGCTGATCACCATGGCCGAGATGGAAGCGGCCTACATGGTGCGCCATGTCGAATGGATGGATGCCAATGACGTCGCGTGGATCGATGTCCTGCCCGATGTCGAGAAGCAGTATAATGACGAGCTGCAATCCCAGATCGGCAAGGTCCATCTGTGGCAGGGCGCTTGCCACAATTATTATTTCGGTGGCGATGGGCGCATCGTGACCCAATATCCCTTGAACATGAGCACCTATCGTTCGCTGACAATGGTGCCAGACTGGGACAATTTCGAAATACAGCACGGCGTCCCGGTCTGAGAAAGGGCGGGCTGCCTGAAAATCTACACTGAAACAATAACCGGCGAGAGAAACCATGGCACTTTACGATCTGATTATCCGCGGCGGCACGATCCATGATGGCTCGGGTGCAGAGGCCTTCACTGGCGATATCGCCATCAAGGATGGCGTGATCGTCAAGGTTGGCAAGGTGGATGGCCAGGCCCCGGAGGAAGTGGACGCGACCGGCAAGATCGTGACGCCCGGCTTCGTCGATCTGCACACCCATTATGACGGGCAGGCGATCTGGTCGAACCGGCTTGCTCCCTCCTCGCAGCATGGCGTGACCACGGTCGTCATCGGCAATTGCGGCGTGGGCTTTGCGCCCTGCCGCCCCGGCGATCAGGACATGCTGGTCAATGTGATGGAAGGGGTCGAGGACATCCCCGAAGTCGTGATGACCAAGGGCCTGCCGTGGGACTGGGAAACCTTCCCCGAATATCTCGATGCAATTGACCGGCGCGCCCGCGATATCGATGTTGCAGCCTATATCCCGCATTCCCCCCTGCGCGTCTATGCGATGGGCGAACGCGGCGCCAACCGCGAGGAAGCGACCCCTGAAGATCTCGCGAGGATGCAGGAGCTCGTGACCGAAGCGCTCGATGCCGGCGCGCTCGGCTTTGCGACTTCCCGCGTTTTCGTCCACCAGACCAAATCGGGCGTGAACATTCCGAGCTATGAGGCCAATCAGCGCGAGCTGCTGGCAATTGGCGAGGCCATGGGCAAGGCGGGCAAGGGCCTGTTCCAGATCGTCGTCAATATCGGCGATGTCTATGACCGCGAAATCCAGTTCCTCGCCGATTTTGCAGAGCATACCGGCCGTCCCGTCACCTATACGCTGGCCCAGACCAACACTGACAGCACGGCATGGCAGCGCACGCTGGCCACGCTCGATGCCGCCAATGATGCGGGCAGCAAGATCACCGGGCAGATTTTCCCTCGGCCGGTCGGGCTAGTGATGGGACTCGACACCTCCGTTCACCCTTTCACCTATTGCAAGGTCTATCAGGAGGAACTGGCCGGCCTGCCATTGGCACAGCGGGTGGAAAAGATGCGCGACCCAGCCATGCGCGAGCGTCTGGTCAACGATGCGCCGCTCGACCCGGATCAGCCGATCTACCAGATGGCGCGCATGTTCGACCGTTCCTTCGCGCTCGACAGCGCGGCCGATTACGAGCCCGACCCCAACCACAGCATCGCGGCGCTGGCAGCGGCAGCGGGCGTTTCCCCGGCTGAATATGCCTATGACCTGCTGCTGCGCAAGGATGGCTATCAGCTGATCTATGCCGCCATGGCCAATTTTGCCGATGGCAATCTCGAAGCCGTGCGCGAGATGATGGAAAACCCCAATGTCGTGGTCGGTCTTGGCGATGGCGGTGCGCATTACGGCGTCGTGTGCGATGCGAGCTATGCCACCTTCCTCATCGCGCACTGGACGCGTGACAGGAAGGGGCGCAAGCTGAAGCTCGCCGATGTCATCCACGACCTGACCCGCCGCCCGGCAGAGGTGGCCGGCCTGCTCGATCGCGGGCTTGTGCGCGAAGGGTACAAGGCTGACATCAATGTGATCGATCACGACCGGCTCATGGTCCACATCCCTCGCATGGTTCAGGATTTGCCGGGCAATGGCCGTCGCCTTACCCAGGACGCTACCGGCTTTGCAGCGACCATCGTCAGCGGCGAAATCATCCTGCGCGACGACCAGCCGACCCGCGCCTTCCCCGGCAGACTTGTTCGCGGACCGCAAAAGGACAAGGCTCTCGCGGCAATGGAGACAGTCTGACTTTTCTTCCCCGCTCAAAGCGGATAGCACGGTCCGGTTTTCGGACCCGGGTGTCCGCGAGAATGTGGGAGAATAGTTGTGAAGCTCAAAAACTGTTTGCGCGCCGGGATTGCGGCTGCAGGCGCTGCATTGTTGCTGGCGTCCTGCAGTTCGGGGCCGGGCGAGGTCATGGGGTCCGAAAAGGACCAGGCCCAGATGCTGGACAGCTACGATGGCGGCAACTGGCTGGGTTATGGCCGCACCTATGGCGAGCAGCATTTCAGCCCGCTGGCCCAGGTCAACGACAGCAATGTCGGCCAGCTCGGCCTTGCCTGGTCGCTGGATTTCGGCGTCGGCAACACCGCCACCGTTCCCATTGCGGTCGATGGCGTGATCTATACCGCGACCGGCCTTAGCATCGTCACCGCGGTCGACGCGCTGAGCGGCAAGATCAAGTGGGTCTATGACCCGAAGATCGGCGAGAAGGCCGGTGCCAAGATGCGCCAGCAATGGGGCAGCCGGGGCCTCTCCTACTGGAACGGCAAGATTTACGTCGGCGGCGCCGATGGCCAGCTGATCGCAATCAATGCGGCGGACGGGAAGCAGGTCTGGGCGGTGCAGACCGCGCCGGAAGAGGGCGACCTGCGCTACATCACCGGTGCGCCGCGCGTGTTCGACGGCAGGGTCATCATCGGCCATGGCGGCGCGGACAGCTCCGACAATCGCGGTTACGTCACCACCTACAACGCCGAAACGGGCGAGCAGCTGTGGCGTTTCTATATCGTTCCGGGTGACCCCAAGAAGGGGTTCGAGGACGAAACCCAGGAAATGGCCGCCAAGACCTGGAAGGGCGAGTGGTGGAAATATGGCGGCGGTGGTGCTGCATGGAATGCCTTTGCCTATGACCCGGACACCGACACCGTGTTCATGGGCACTGGCAATGGCGCGCCGTGGAACCAGAAGATCCGCAGCCCCGGCGGCGGCGACAATCTGTTCCTGTGTTCCATCGTCGCGCTGGATGCCAAGACCGGCAAATATAAATGGCATTACCAGGTCAATCCCGGCGAAACCTGGGATTTCAACGCCGCGATGGACATGCATCTGGCCGATCTGATGATCGACGGCAAGCCGCGCAAGGTGATCATGCAGGCGCCCAAGAACGGCTTCCTCTATGTCATCGACCGCACCAACGGGAAGCTGATCTCGGCCGACAAGTTCGCGCGGGTGAACTGGGCCTCGCATATCGACCTTGCGACCGGTCGCCCGGTCGAAATGCCCAACATGCGCTATATGGACGGCAAGCCGGTAACGGTCTGGCCCGCCTATCGCGGTGCGCACAGCTGGATGCCCTCGGCCTTCAGCCCGGCAACGAAGCTCGTCTATATTCCCAAGCTTGAAGCCGCTGGCACTTACAGCGACGAGGGAATCGACCTCAAGAACTGGAAGCGTTCGCCCAAGAATGCGGCGGATCTCGGCGTCAATCTCGACTTCGTGGTCAATGACCCGTTGCAGAACACCAGCTCGCTGGTCGCTTACGATCCGGTCGCGCAAAAGAAGGTCTGGGAAGTCAAGACGCGCGGCGGCTGGAACGGCGGTGTCATGGCGACGGGTGGCAACCTCGTTTTCCAGGGCCAGATCGATGGCAAGTTCAGCGCCTATTCGGCGGACAAGGGCAAGGAGCTATGGAGCTTCGATGCGCAAAACGCCGTGCTGGGCGCGCCAATCAGCTACACCGTCAATGGCGAGCAATATGTCACCGTCATGGTCGGCATGGGCACCAGCGCAGGCAGCTTCACCGCAGCGCATGGCGGCCTCACCTTCGATTATCGCAGCCAGAAGCGCCGCATGCTGACCTTCAGGATTGGCGGCACCGCCAAGCTGCCGCAGAAGGATCCGCCCTATGCGCCGATCGCGTTTGAGGATCCTGATTACAAGCCCGACGATGCATTGATGATGAAGGGTGCGATGATTGTCGGGCAGCGCTGCATGAGCTGCCATGGTATCTTCCTTGTCGGGGCAGGGCTTGCGCCCGACCTGCGCACTTCACCAGCCATGCGCGACGAGGAAACTTTCAGGCAGATCGTTCGCAGCGGGATGCTGAGCGCCAATGGCATGCCCAAATTCGACGAACTGTCGGATGAGGAGCTTGCTGCGGTCCGTCAGTATATCAGGGCTACCGCTGCCGATTTGCGCAGCAAGGGCAAGTAAGGCAAGGGCCGTCGCTGCCTGCGGGCGGTGACGGGCCGGACCTGCCGCACCACACAAAAAAGGGGAGGCAAGCCACGCGGCCTGCCTCCCCCTTTTTGTGTGCCTGCCTTCGATCAGGCGGTGGCAAATGCAGCCTTGTTCACCGGCGACCCGTCCGGGCGGGTGCCGCGCACCAGGCGGCCCGGCAGCGCTCCCGTCGCCTCGCCATTGCGATAGGTTACTGCTCCGGAAACGATGGTGGCGACATAACCGGCGGAACGCTGATTGAGACGGCCTCCGCCCAGAGGCAGATCATAGACCATTTCCGGGTTCTTGAGGTCGAGATGGTCGATGTCGATCACGTTGAGGTCGGCCTTGAGGCCTTCGGCAACACGGCCGCGATCGTTGAGTTCGACCGCGCGGGCGCAGTCCGAAGTCAGCGACTTGACCACGGCGGGGAGCGAGAGGGGGCCGTCCGTTTCTCCCGTCCAGCGCATCATCAGATAGGTCGGAAGCGACGCATCGCAGATCGCGCTGCAATGCGCGCCGCCATCGCCAAGGCCGGGCACGGTGACCGGGCTTTTCAGCATGTCCTCGATCACCCGGCTGTTGCCTTCGACATAGTTGAGGAAGGGCTGATAGATGATCGCCTTGCCGCCATTGCCGGTAATGTAGTCATAGAGATATTCGGCAGTAGAAACGCCTGCCTTTTCAGCCATCGCAGCCATGTTCTGGTCGAGCGGCGGCATATATTCCATGTGTTCGCCGACCGGGAACATCACCTGGGCTGCGGCCATGGCGTTCGAAATCGGCTCCCATGAAAGGGTCGGATATTCGCTGGTGATCGCCTTGCGCACGGCAGGGTCGGCCATCTTTTCCAGTCGTTCGGCCAGCGGCAGATCGGCAATCGCCTTGTAGCTGGGGCAGAAGGTGAAAGGATTGGTGGAAAGCTCCAGCCCGGAGAGCACACCGACCGGGCGGCCGCAAATCTGCGCGGTGACCGGCAGGCCGTCCTTCGCGGCCTGTTCCGCATCATCGAGGATGGTGCGCCACTTGGCAGGAGCATCTGGCATCTGCATCAGCGAGAAGGTGAGGCGGCGGGCATTGTCTTCGGCCACGCGGCGGATCATGGCGAAATCCTCGCGCGGGTTTTCGAAGTCGGAGATGAGCTGCATGACGCCCGAGCCTGCATCCTTGAGGCCTGCTGCGATGCCCTGCAATTCGGCTTCGGCCGAGGTGTAGGTCGGGATATTCTCGCCCCGGATCGACTTGTGGTTGATCGTGCGCGAGGTGGCAAAGCCGATGGCACCCGCTTCCACCGCTTCCTTGGCGAGGCGGCGCATCTCGGCGATGTCGTCTGCCGTCGCTTCCTCGCGGCGCAACGCGCGCTCGCCCATCACATAGACGCGCAAGGGCGCGTGCGGGACATAGGCGGCGACATCCATGTCGAACTCGCGCGCGGCAACGAAATCGAGATATTCTGGGAAGCTCTCCCATTCCCACGGAATGCCTTCGCGCATGACGACGCCGGGGATGTCTTCCACCCCTTCCATCAGCTCGATCATGGTTTCGTGCGCATCGGGCCGCGCGGGCGCAAAGCCCACACCGCAATTGCCAATGACCGCGGTGGTGACGCCATGGTTGGAGGATGGCACCAGCCGATTCGACCAGGTGACATGGCCGTCATAATGGGTGTGAACATCGATGAAACCGGGGGTGACGATGCAACCCTTGGCGTCGACCTCTTCCTTGCCGGCCTCGTCAACGGTGCCGATCTTTGCGATCTTGCCGTCCTTGACCGCGACATCGGCCTTGAACGGGGCGGCGCCCGATCCGTCGATCACGGTGCCATTGCGAATGACAATATCGTAGGCCATGGGTCTCTCTCCGTCTTGAATTGGTTTCGTCTGTTTCGGATACCGGTATCATACCGCGAATTGCGTTCCGGCACCTGCAGAAAAATTGTATGTGTGAACAAAAGCGGGAAACACCGCTCGAATATTGCTCGGAGAGAACAAGGGTGAAGGGCAAGACCAGAACGACGTCGCGCAATGCAGGCCGCCCGCACGGGTCGGAACGCACCAGCGTGCATGACGACTTGCTGGGCGCCCTGCGCGAGGCGCTGCGCGACAAGCTCCATTTCGAGATCACCATCAAGGAAGTGGCGGACCGCGCTGGCACATCGCCCGAAATGGTGCGTTATTATTTCGGCGGCAAGGATGGGTTGATCACAGCCCTGTTGCGCCAGATCAGCGAGCGTTTCGTGCAGCGCATGGACGCGCTGGAGGAGCGGCTGCTGGAGCCCGGCAACAGCCCCGTGCAACAGATCCTCCAGGAGCTGTTCAGCTTTTATGTCGAGGAGCGGCACATTACCCGTGTCTCCGTAGCCGAGTTCCAGAAGGGCAAGTCGCGCATTCACGAGGAATTTCTGAGCAACAGGTCGGAAGTCGTGATCGGCCGCATTCATGCGATGCTGGGGCGGCTGGTGGATGCCGGGCGCTATGTCGGTACGATGGATCAGCGACGGATGGCCATGACGATCCTGACCATGGTGACAGGGCCGGTGACATTCCTTTCGGTGTTTACCGACAAATGGGTCAGCCCGGAAGAATTGACCGATGGCGAATGGGCCTCATTCCTTGCTGACATGATCGATACGAAATACCGGCTGAATTAGGGTCAAAGGCCAAGAATTGAGCGGGCCTCAGCGCAGCTCGCAGGCTTCCTTCCGGCCTGACGGCACAAATCGGCAGCGCGTTCGACCAGTTCGACATTGGACGGCTGCGTCGGGCCGCCGAAATCCTCCAGCCCTACCCGCAGATGGCCGCCGCGTTCCAGCGCATGAAGCGCGACATCGCTGGCAATGCAGTCGCCACCCAGAACCGCGACAGTCCAGGCAAGGCCCGTTCCTTCCAGCATTTCGAGATAGGCATCGAGTGCCTTGCGGGTTGGCGGCAGGCCGAAACCGACCGAACGGACCTTCTGCTCGGAATGGGGCGCGCTGCCGATGAAATCATAATCGCCGCAGAAATAGAGCTTGATCATGGTCCCCAGCGCAAGCCTTCCTGCCCGGTGATAGGCCAGCACCAGACGCAGGAAGCCCGGCTCGTAGATCGCAACCGAGGGACCAAGGCCTGCCGCTGCCAGCGCTTGAACCTGATGGTCGATCAATTCGTAGCTGTTGACGTAAAGGAAGCGCTGGTCGCCCGGCAGGCCGTCGGGGCCGGTGGTGCACAGATTGTCCGAGCCTGGATCGAGCGGCGCCATCATTGCGCCGAGATGCGCGCAAGGGGCGAGATGCGATACGGCTTCGGCCGGATCGGGGCACAGGGTCAAGGTCGGACACAGCACTGCATCGGGCCGGGCCGCCAGCACGGCGCTCCAGCCTTGGCCATAGCGGCAGGCAGCCTGCTCACCGGTCTGGGTAATGTCTTCGATGTGGTTGTGAATGACGCTTGCCCCCGCCTCGATACAGGCCAGTGCATCACGCGCGATTTCGTCCGGGGTGCGCGGCACATTACGGTTGCGCGACAAGGCCGTCGCGCCGTTGATCGCTGCTTCGATGATCACGGGTCCCATGTCTGTCATCAGCATCTCTCCAAACCATTCTTCTACAGACAAAGCGGGGCTCTGGCCTCTGCAGTAACGGTGTGCTTAACAAAACCGGCACAAGCGCAACCTGCGCGAGTCCCTGGGAGAATGCCAATGTCTGAAGTGATGGTCACGCTCGATCTCGACGTGAAGCCCGAAGTGATTGAACCGATGTGTGCAGGCCTGCCTGACATGATCAAGGATACCGCCAAGCGACCCGGCTTCATCGAGATCCGCATTGTCCGCCTGCCCGGCACCAACCGGGTGCTGTTCGTGGAACGCTGGGCGAGCGAGCAGGCCTATCATGACTATATCGCATGGCGCACCGAGCGTGGAGACATGGATGGCTTCGCTGAAGGGCTCGCCAGCCCGCCGCAGATGACGGTCTGGCCTGTTACTGTTGCCACCGCCTGATCACACGAAGGGAGACGCAATCATGGCACAGCCGAAAATGATCATCCTGATCCAGAAGAAGAAGGGGATGAGCCGCGAGGATTTCATCCATCATTACGAGACCAGCCATTCCGTGATTGGCAAGCGGTTGCTCGGCCATCTGTGGGCCAAATATGTCCGCAATTATCCCATCAGCCTGATGGAATACCAGCCGGAAGAAAACAGCGTCGACGACAGCTATGATGCCGTGACCGAAATCTGGTTCAAGGATGAAAGCTGCATCGACGAAATGGCCCGGATCATTAACATTCCGGAAAACAACAAGATCATCCTCGAGGATGAGGAAAAGTTCCAGGAACGCAAGCTGACCCGCCTGCTGATGGTCGAGGAAGTCGACACCGGCACCACGCTTTGATGAAGAAAAGGGCGGGACAGGTTCCCGCCTTAGCTTCATCCGGCCTGCGCCGCCCCTCCGCTTGCCGCGCGTCGGCCTGCGCGCCTGCCTGAAAAGACGGTATCGGCTATCGACAGCCCGCTCATATAGGACTGTGAACAGATACCCACGGCGCTGCGGCCGGCGGCATAAAGCCCCTTGATGACGGAACCATCCTCGCGGGTCACTTCGCCGCTCACCTCGTCGACGACAAGCCCGCCCAGCGTGAAAGCCATGGTCGGATACCAGAAATTGTCGACGCTGAAATTGACCGCATAGAATGGCCCCTTGCGGATGGCGTGGAGCTTGTCGGGCGATTTGTTGAACCGGTCCGGCCCGCCAGTATCGGCAGTGGCGTTGAACTCTTCCACTGTTGCCGCAAGACCATCGGGATCAACGCCGATCTTGCGAGCGAGCTTCTCAAGGGTGCCCGCGCGCTTCGTGCCGCCCAGCAGCGCGTTGACCAGCGGCGGCAGGCCCCAGGTCATGAACATGCCTTTGCCGGGGAAGGCCGATTCCTTCATCGCCTTGCGGAAATAGGATGCCTCGAGGATCAACCACGCCTTGCAGCCGGGCTGGCGGATCTGGTCGTTGCCGATTTCGGCATGATAGGCATCTTCCGCCGTGAACCGCTCGCCCCGCGTGTTTACCAGGATGCCGCCCTTCACATAGGAGAGCGGCGGCGACAGCGGCGAACCGATGAACAGCCTTTCCATGCGATCGGTCTTGCCGCCCGCCGACATGCCCAGCTCTATCCCGCTGCCATCGCATCCGGCCGAACCAAGCCGCAGCAGCCCCTTGTAGCTGCGCGCGACCTCTGGCTGGTATTTTGCCAGCATGGCCAGATTGTTGATGAAACCGCCTGTGGCGAGAATGACGCCGTTTTTTGCGCGGACAAGCTTCGGCTGGCCATATTGCTCGACCAGTTCGCGCGCCTGATCGATCGCCTCTTGCGCCTTCACATTGTTGAACGGCTTCCATGCATCGACAATGTCATACAACTTCTGGTGCAATGCATGCTGGCCTTGCGGCAATTCCAGCACCTCGATGCCCAGCACATTGCCATCACGATCCAGCACTAGCCGACTGGCTGGCGCGTGTGTCATCAGCCGCACGCCCTTCGCCTCGCAGGCTTCGCGCAGGCGCTGATGATGCAGCCAGCCGCCATTGCCAGGCGTCATCACGCGGTGCCCACGCGGGGCTGGCGCTGCAATCTTGCGGAAGCGGTCGGTGTTCTCGTTGCCCGAATAATAGAGCCAGTAACCATCGGGCGGAAAGGCGATCTTGTCGAGGAAGGCGTTGCCGCCATAAGGCACGCCGTGGCCCGCCAGCCATTCCATGTCGCCATTGCTGCCCTCGCAGAAACGGCGCAGCGTCTCGTCCTTCAAGGGCACATTTTCCGCCTTGAGATATTTATACATCTCCCCGGCATTGTCCTCGATGCCTGCCTCGCGCTGGGCAGCGGTGCCGGCGGCATAAATCACGCCGCCCGAATAGCCTGTCGCCCCGCCGCCGCCGAAACGGTCAATGGCGAGGACATCCGCCCCTTCCTCGCGCGCCTGCAAGGCGGCGGCAGCGCCCGCGCCGCCATAGCCGACCACCACCACATCTGCCGATGCCGACCAGTGCAGCGCATCGGGTGTTTCGACCCGGATCGGCTCCTGGATACTCATAAACCGACTCCCCCAGTTTCAGGCATCATAGGCATGAAGCACGCCAAGCCCCAAGCCCCGTATTGCGCGGAGGAAGATAGCAAAGGATTGACCGGATTCTGTTATGATATACTATATCATTAAGCCACCCCGACAATCCTTCAAGGAACCCCATGTCCGCGTCCCTTTTTTCTGCCTGCACAAAGTCCCTTTCTCTCCTTTCGGTCGCCAGCTTGCTGGTGCCTGGCTTTGCCAGCCCCGCCGTTGCACAGGCAGGCCGGGACGATTTCCACGCGCGCCAGAACGGGGAAATCATCGTCACCGCCGCAGGGCTGCGCCAGCTCGATGTGCTGGCCGGCACATCGGTGGTGGAAGGTGACACGCTGCAGCGCAATCTTGATGGCCAGATAGGCGAAGTGCTGGCGCGCCTGCCGGGCGTCACTGCCACCAGCTTTTCGCCCGGCGCGTCTGCTCCGGTGTTGCGCGGCTTTCAGGGAGCGCGGGTGGCGGTGTTGAGCGACAGCCTGAGCGCAATCGATGCGTCCGGCGCGTCGGCGGACCATGCGGTTGCCATCGACCCGTTAACGGCGCAGCGGGTCGAAGTTCTGCGCGGGCCAGCTTCGCTGCTTTATGGCAGCCAGGCGATCGGCGGCGCGGTCAATGTCATAGGAAAGCGCATCCCCACCCGTATCCCGGATGAGCCGGTGCATCTGGACGGACGGTTGTCGCTCGATACGGTGGCGGACTTGCGCGAAGCAGGGGCATCTGTCGACCTGCCGGCAGGCGATGCGATAGCGCTTCACATCGATGGCTCCTGGCGCAAGACCGGCGATCTCGAAGTGGGGGGGCATGTCCTCTCGCCAGCCCTGCGCGCCGACCTTATGGCCGAGGCGGCGCAGGAGCCGGAAGAAGCAGAACATCTGAGCGAACTCGCCAGCCGCCGTGGCAAGCTGCCAAACAGCGCCACGCAAACATGGTCGCTGGGCGGCGGTGCAACCTTCTTCCGGGGCGAAAGCAACATCGGCTTCTCCGTAGCCTATCACGACAGCCGCTACGGAGTGCCCACCCGTCCGGGTGCCGGACATCACCATGAAGGTGAAGGTGAAGGTGAAGGTGAAGGTGAAGGCGAGGAGGAGGAGGAGGAGGAGATTCCCGTCTCCATCGACCTCAAATCCTTCCGGGCCGACATGGCCGGCAATTTCGCGCTAGGTGACGGCTTCTTTTCGAAATTGCAGGTCCGCGCCGGATATACCGATTACCAGCATGTCGAGATGGAGGGCGCAGAGGCGGGAACCCGCTTCTTCGTCAATGGCGGGGAAGGACGGGTGGAACTGGTCCAGGCGCCGCGCGGCGAATGGCGCGGCTCTCTTGGCGCGCAATATCTGCGCAAGGATTTCAAGGCTGTCGGCGCGGAGGCCGTGACGCCGCAATACCGGACAGAGAATATCGCTTTCTTCACCATGCAGGAGGTCAGTCTCGGTCCGGTCGAGATGGAACTGGCGGGCCGCTATGAACACACGCAAGTCGAAAATGCCGCGCTTGGCCGGAGCCGCAGCTTCGATGCGTTTTCCGGTGCAATCGGGGTGGCGCATGAGACGCAGGGCGGGCTGCGCTTCGGCCTGAATGGCTCGCGCGCGGTCCGCGCGCCCGATGGGCAGGAATTGTTCGCCAATGGCCCCCATGTGGCAACACAGCAGTTCGAGCTGGGCGATGCGGAACTGAAGACCGAAAAGGCCTGGGGCCTGGAAGCCTATCTGCGCGGCAGGATCGGCCCGGCCAGGATCAGCTTCAGCGCCTATCGCATGTGGTTCCAGGATTACATCACCCTGCAGAACACAGGCCTCGAGGAAGACGGACTGCCGATCTACCAGACGCTGCAGGCCAATGCCCGCTATTCGGGGCTGGAAGGCGAAATCACCCTGCCCATTCATGACCGGGGCGGAACGAAGATCGACGCGCATCTGCAAGGCGATTACGTCCATGCGCAACTGAACGACGGCACACCCTTGCCGCGCATCCCCCCGCTCAGCCTGCTGGGCGCGCTGGAGGCGAAGACGGGCAAGCTTGATGGCCGGGTGGAAGTCCAGTGGTTTGCAAGGCAAGGGCGTGTAGCCCCGTTTGAAACGCCCACCGGCTCCTTTGCAGAGGTGAACGCCTCGCTGGCGTGGCATCCGGTGGAAGGCAAGGAGAATGTGACCATCCTTGCCCAGATCGAAAACATCTTCGACACAGGCGGCCGCCGCCATGCCAGCTTCACCAAGGATTTCGTACCGATGGGCGGGCGCAACTTCAAGCTGAGCGCGCAGTTCAGCTTTTAGAGCTTCGGGAGCGTCACGCCCTGCTGGCCCATATATTTGCCGGAACGATCAGCATAGCTGACCTCGCACGGCTCGTTCCCCTGAAGGAACAGGAACTGGCAAGCGCCCTCATTGGCATAGATCTTGGCGGGAAGCGGCGTCGTGTTGGAAAACTCCAGCGTGACATGGCCTTCCCAGCCCGGTTCCAGCGGGGTGACATTGACGATGATCCCGCAGCGCGCATAGGTCGATTTGCCGAGGCAGATCACCAGCACGTCGCGCGGGATGCGGAAATATTCGACCGTGCGGGCCAGCGCAAAGCTGTTGGGCGGGATCACGCAGACATCGGTCTTGCGATCGACGAAGCTGTTGGCGGCAAAATCCTTGGGGTCGACCACGGCGGAATCGACATTGGTGAAGATCTTGAATTCGTCCGCCACCCGCGCGTCATAGCCATAGGATGAGAGGCCATAGGAGATGCAGCCATCGCGGCGCTGCGCCTCCACGAAAGGCTCGATCATGCCGCTGTGCCGTGCTTCGTTCCGTATCCATCTGTCGCTGAGAATCGCCATGGCCTGTGATTCCCCATGGCGCGCCTTGCGGCAAGCAGGCAGGGCGATGTTTTCCCCCGGCGCTATGCCGCGCGCAGCTTGCCCTGCGCCTGATAGGCGCGGAACCACTCGACAAAGGCGGGAATGCCCTCCTCGATGCGGGTTGTGGGCGCATAGCCCAGATCTTCGGCAATCGCGGAAATATCGGCGCAGGTGCGATAGACATCGCCCGCCTGCATCTCCAGCATTTCGAGCTGCGCCTTGCGCCCGCAAGCCTGTTCGATCACCTCGATCACCCGCATCAGATGTTCGGAACGGTTGTTGCCGATATTGTAGATCGCATGCGGCCCCAGGCTGCCCCCGCGCTTGGCCGCGCCATTGTCTGCCGGGGGATGGTCCAGAGCGGCGACCAGCCCGTTGATGATATCGTCGATGAAGGTGAAATCGCGATACATGTCGCCATGATTGAACACCGGGATGGGGCGGCCCGAAAGAATGTTGCTGGTGAACTTCCACAGCATCATGTCGGGCCTGCCCCATGGGCCATAGACGGTGAAGAAGCGCAGCCCGGTCAAAGGGATGCGATAGAGATGGGCGTAGCTTTCGCTCATCAGCTCGTCGGCCTTCTTGGTCGCGGCATAAAGCGAGACCGGCTGGTCGACACGATGATCGACCGAGAAGGGAACGGGCGCATTGGTGCCATAGACCGAACTGGAACTGGCATAGACCATGTGGCCGATGCCGCGCGTGCGCGCCAGTTCCAGCATGTTGAGATGGCCGACGAGGTTGGCCTGGGCATAGGCATGGGGATTGTCGATCGAATGACGCACGCCTGCCTGCGCGCCCAGATGCACGATGCAATCGAAATGCACCGGCGCCAGCAGTGCGACAAGCCGCTCCATCTGAGAGAAATCGCAATGCAGGAAGCGGAAGCGATCACCTCCCGCATCCTGCAACAGGGCGGTTCTGTCGCGTTTCAGTTGCACACTGTAATAATCGTTGAGATTGTCGATCCCTGTCACCTGGTCGCCACGCGCAAGCAACCTCTGCGCGAGAGCGGCTCCGATGAAACCGGCGGAACCGGTAACGAGAATGCGCATGTCTGTCCTTGCGTGTAACCGTGCTGGAGCTTGATAGATAGCGAGGCTACGTGAAAAAATCGTTTTCGCCATAGGCCATGCACGCCATGGTGGAAAGGGATGTTAGGCCGCAAGGGTGCTCGCACCACCGGTGCTTGGAGAGTATGTCATGGCAATCAAAGGCGTCCATCACGTCAATCTCGCGGTAGAAGACATCGAACTGATGAAGGATTTCTATCGCGAAGCCCTGGGCTTTTCCGAAATGTTCGCACTGGAATGGGGGCCGGACGATGTTGCCTGCCTCATCACCGGAGTAAAACGTTCAACCGCCAGGGTCGCCATGCTCAAATGCGGCAATCTGGCCGTGGAACTGATCCAGTATATCAAGCCCGAAACCCGGATTGGCGACCCTTGCGAACCTTTCATCCGGGGCTACACCCATATCTGTCTCGAAGTGACGGATATCGACGCCGAATATGAACGTCTGAAAAGACACGGCATGACTTTCCATGCTCCGCCGCCGCCGCTGGACGACCGTAATTTCCGAGCCATCTACGGGCGCGATCCCGAAGGCAACCTGATCGAATTGCAGGAATTATTCGGGTCCGACAATCCGATGCGGCTGGCTGCGCTGCACAGGTCTGTCTGACCCTCCTTCTCCGGCGACGAAAAAAGGCGCCCTAATGAAAGGGGCGCCTTCTTCGTGAACCGGACTTCCGGCAAGATCAGCTTGCCGACAGTTCCGGGCTACGCGCCGGGGCAACGTTTGCCCGTTCGAGCTGATCGACCATGGTCCTGCCGCCCACCATCACCAGCTTCACCGTGTCCGCCGCGCGGCGCAGCACGCCTATGTCGGTGGCAGGATCGCCATCCACCACCACGATATCGGCCAGCTTGCCGGCCCGGATAAGCCCCGCATCCGCGCCGGCCATCTGTGCGCCATTGCGGGTCACCCAGGTCAGCACATCGCTGGCGGCAATGCCAAAATCCTTTTCGTAGATTTCCCATTCCTCGGCATAGGCGCCAACGCCATGCATCATGAATTCGAGGCCGAAATCATCGCCCGGCACGATCTTGACGCCCGCCTTGTTGGCCATTGGCACATATTTGGCGAGGTTGTCGATGGAACGCTTGAGCGGTGCCAACTGGCTGGCACGAGCCAGTTCACCTTCGTCGGAAGGCAGCAGCTTTTTCAGGAACAGCATGCTCGGCCCGAAATAAGTGCCGTGCTTGAGCATGGCGTCAATGACTTCTTCGTCAAGGAAATCGCCGTGATCGACGATATCCATGCCCATTTCTATGGCTTCCATCATCGCGCTCTTGGTCACCACATGGCCGCGCACGATGGCGCCGCGATCGTGCGCGGTCTTGATGATCGCTTCGAGTTCGGCGTGAGTCATGGAACGCAGGTGCTCGGGGAAATCGACGCCATGGCCGCCGCTAGGGAAGATCTTGATCACTTCGACGCCCCGCCGAACCTGATGGCGCACGGCCTTGCGCATGCCATCGGCGCCATCGGCAAAGAGTTCGGCACCCACCACCTGAATGCCGTCTTCACGGCCAGGCGCAGGAAGCCACCATGCGCTTGGCTCGTTCTCATTGGCTGTGGTGTTGAGATGCAAACCGCAGGGCTTGATGCGGGGGCCGACAACGATGCCATCGTTGACGGCCATTTTCATCGCGGCATCATTATCGAATGCGCAACCTGCGCCGATCACATTGGTGATGCCGGAGGCCACCGCATAGCCGAGGTTCTGTATGGACACGGCCGCGAGATAAGCGGGCGGCTTTTGTGTGCCGAGATAGGATTTGCCGACATCTGCCAGCCGCAGGCCGCCGTAATCCATGTGGAAATGGCCCGCGGTCATGCCTGGCATCAAGGTCTTGCCGGCAAGGTCGATATGTTTGCCCTCGGCTTCACGCAATTCCGCATTGTCCGGTGCCACCTCAATGATCCGGTCGCCCTCGACGACCACGCTCATCCCGTTCTTCGGATCGTTCTCGCCGTCGAACAGGCGCGCATTGTGAAAGAAAGTCCGCATTATGTCTCTCCTGTGTCCGGGACCGGATTGAGCCAATCCGCCTGGCGATCAAGCGATCTTATACACCCTTTTACCGGTCAGCGAAAACAGATCGGCCCGCTCGTCGGCGCTGAAACCCTGTGTCATCAGCTTGAAGCCGTTCCACAGCACCGAGTAGCTGATGTTCAGCATCTCGACCGGGAAATTGCTGGCAAACATGCAGCGTTTCGGGCCGAACAGGTCGATCGCGCTCAGCACATGGCGCTTCTGCCGCTCGACGATGGTCGCAGACGATGGCGGCTCCGCTTCGCCATCGGCCGACATGCCCGTATACATCATGTTGAGGCCGGAGAGCTTCATCACCGTGTTGGGCCGCTGGGCGAGCTTTGCAATGCCGTCGCGCCATTCGGCAAAGGCGCCTTCGCGGTCATCGGCATAGCGGCCAATGCCCATCGGGCTGGCGAGATGATCGAGCACGATCACCGTGTCGGAGAAACGGTCGGCAAGCTGGACGACCTCGTCCATCTGTCCTTGATAGAAGAAGCTGTCAAAGCTGAGGCCGCGCTTGGAGAGTTCGCCAAATCCATCGAGAAAGGCATCCGACAGCATCGTGCCCGGAGGCGCGGTCGCGATATGCGGCACATCCTCGTCATAGGCCGTCATATGACGAATGCCGCAAAAGCGGGGTGAGGCCGCCATATGAGCGTCGAGCGCCTCGCCGGCCAGCGTGCTGCCCAGGCTCAAATCAACATGGCTGACGATGGCAGCGCACAGACCCGCCGCACGCCCGCCTTGCGCATTGGCCTCGTTGGCCACCCTCTCGCACACCATGGTTTCACCGACGCAGCGCAGATGCTCCGGCCCATCGGCCAGCTGGTTGGAGTGGGAATCGACCATCACAGTATGCGTGACGTTATGATCCGTCCCCGCCTTGTCGGCTATGCAGGCCGCCGCACCATAGGGTTCCAGCCATTCATTGGGGGGCGTGTCCCAGAGATGATGGTGGGTATCGACAATCTCGAGTTCCGGCTCGATGGCATCTTCGGAATGGCGTGCGCGCCACGCGCTGCGGTCAATCATGTGTTGTGGTCCTGTCCCGACGGTATTTGTTCAAAGGCTAGGGCGCAGAGCGGCGCGCTGTCGAGATAAATTTGCCGCCCGGCTGCAGCAGTGCCGCCTGCGACAAGCAGTTTTGCCGTTGAAAGCTTAGCCCCCGCCCCTGATCTTGCTGGTAAAGGTGTGTTTCACCGAAGCCATGTCGGGCGCGAGGCCCGCGATCAGCTCGGCCTCCAGCTCCAGCGCCTGTTCTAGCGGTCGGTCAATACCGCGCCAGACCGCCTCGCGCATGGCCTGCTGGGCCTTCATGCCATAGCGGCTTGCCTGACGGACCATGGCGATAGCGGCTTCGAGCGGATTTTCGCTGATCGCCGTGACCAGCCCATGTTCCAGCGCCTTTTCGGCCAGAACCGGCTCGCCCATCACCAGCATTTCCAATGCCCGCGCTGCCCCCACCAGCCGGGGCAGCATCTGCGTGCCGCCATAGGCCGGCATGACGCCGAGCTTGACCTCGGGCAGCGAGAGTTTGGCTCCCGGCGCCGCGACGCGAAAGGTGCAGCCCATCGCGATTTCCAGTCCTCCGCCATAGGCCAGACCGTTCATGGCCGCGACAATGGGTTTGGGGAAACGAACCATGCGCAGGACGAGGCGGTGCATCCGGCGCACCCGTTCGAGGAAATTGCCCGGTTGTTCCTTGAGGTCGGAGCCTGCGCAAAAAGCGCGCCCTTCGCCGGTAATGACGAGGCCGATGCTGTCATCCCCCTCGACCGCGTCTAGCGCCTGTTCGATCAGCGCGATCATGGCATTGGTGATGGCGTTGAGTTGGTCCGGGCGGCTGAGCGTGAGAACGGCGACGTCACCGCTGCGCGACAATATGGCATCTTCCATCTGGGTCTCCTGCGGCAGACAGGCTTGGCGCTTCATTCTGAATGGCGCAAGGCCTGCCCGTCCATCCTTGCCATCCCGGTCAAGCAGACAGGGCGGAATGACATTGCATGCCTGGCTGTGATGATGTCTAACCCGGCGCAAGAGCCAATGAAAACTGACGGGAGTAACCCATGGCGGCGAACGGATTTGAACAGGCGACAGGGCGCAAACCGCGCACCATCATCATTGGTGCGGGCATGTCGGGCATCTTGATGGGCTACAAGCTGCTGCAGGCCGGCCTTTCCGATTTCACGATCTACGAAAAGGGTGAAAGCTGCGGGGGCACCTGGCGGGAGAACACCTACCCCGGCCTGCATTGCGACGTGAAGTCGCATCATTATTGCTATTCCTTCGGCCTCAATCCCGACTGGTCCAAGGAATTCCCGGCCCAGCCCGAAATCTATGCCTATTTCAATCGCAAGGCAGAAGAATTCGGGGTCCTGCCTCATGTCCGTTTCAATTCCGAGGTCGAAACAACCCGCTGGGACGGCGCAAAATGGGAGATCGGCCTCAAGGACGGGGGCACAGACTGGGCCGACATCATCGTTTCTGCGACCGGCTTCCTGCACATGATCAACTATCCCGACATTCCGGGGCTGGAGAGCTTCGAGGGCGACAAGTTTCATACCGCGCGATGGGATCATTCGGTCAGTCTGGAGGACAAGCGCATCGGCGTGGTCGGCACCGGCTCCACCGCGGTGCAGATCACATCGGCTCTCGCGGGCAAGGTCAAGCATTACTCGCTGTTCCAGCGCACCCCGCAATGGGTGCTGCATGTCCCGAACGAGCCTTACGATGAAGGCCAGCGCGAACAGTTCCGCAATGACCCCTCCTTGATGAAGGCGATTTACGACGAGACGGAAGACGCAACCCGCTTCCTCACTCAGGGGATCATGTTCGAGGATTCCCCGTTCCGCGCCGAACTCGTCCAGAACGCGCATGACAATCTTGCAAGGGTGAAGGATCCGGAACTTCGCAAGAAGCTGACACCGGACTATGCCTTCGGATGCAAGCGGATCATCATGTCGCCCGATTTCTATGAAGCGATCCAGCGGCCTGATACCGAACTGGTCGATGACGGGATCGAGCGCGTCGTTCCGGAAGGCATCCTGACCAAAACGGGCCGCACCATTCCGCTTGACCTGCTCGTGCTGGCGACAGGCTTCAACGCAGCCGCCTATATCCGCCCGGTGGAGGTGCTCGGCGAAGACGGCGTTTCTCTGGACGATGTGTGGGCGAAACGGCCCATCGCCTATGAGACGATGGCTGTGCCGCACATGCCCAATTTCTTCATGATCGGCGGGCCATACAGTCCGGTCGGCAATATCTCGCTGGTGCGCGTCTCCGAATTGCAGGCGGGCTGGATCATGCAATGCATCGACAAGATTGCGGCCGAAGGTGTCACCCTCATGCCGCGCCAGGACAAGACCGACGAAATGATCGAGAGCTTCCGCCAGCAGGCCAGAACCACCATCTGGTTCAAGGGCGGGTGCAGCAGCTGGTATCTGGACGCAGAGGGCGTTCCGGGCATTTACCCCTTCCCCTCCGACAAGTTCCGCGATGATGTAACGGCAGGCCCGCGCTTCGGGGATTTCGAGATCAGGCCGCTGCGCGCGACCGAGCCAGCCTAAGCCGAAGCCTCTATGGCCATGGTTTCGCCCACCATAGCCTCGCTCAATGCCCACAACGCGCGGGCTCTTTGCGGATCGACCGCATAGGGCCTGACACCCTTTCTGATGCCGGGATCGGTCTCTGCAACATCCGAAACTTCGCAGTCCTCGCAATAGCGGCCGCCCACAAGGTCTGCCGGAGCGCGAAAGCCTGCCCAGAGCGTGGTCGCGGCACCCTGCTCAGGCGTCTTCATCGGCTGCGGCTTCAGGCCCTTGTTGGTGCGCTCGGCATAGGCGGCGAGATATTCTGGCGACATATGACGCAGCAATTCGGTGCGGATGCCGCCCGGATGGACAGCGGCAGCCCGGATGCCCTTGCCCCGGAGGCGGCGGTCCAGCTCCACTGCGAACAGCACATTCGCGGTCTTCGATCGACCATAGGCGACAAGCGGCTCGTAAGGCGTCGTCTCGAAATCGGGATCTTCGAGATCGACATCGCTGTTGCGGTGCCCGCCAGAGGCCACGATGACAATCCGCCCACCCGGCTTCATCAGCGAAACAAGCCGGTTGACCAGCACGAAATGGCCCAGGTGATTGGTGCCGAACTGGGTTTCGAAGCCATCCACCGTTCGCCCTTCCGGGCAAGCCATCACGCCCGCATTGGCGAGCAGAGCGTCGAACCTCTTGCCTTGCGCCACCAGCGCATCGGCACAGGCACGCACGCTGGCAAGCGAGGCGAGATCGCAGTGGGCCAGTTCGAGCTTGCCCGGCCCGGCAATATGGCCTGTTGCCTGGCGCGCCTTGTCCATGTCGCGCGCGGTGCCGATCACCGCGGCGCCCCGTTCCACCAGGGCGCGGGCTGTCTCCACGCCAAGCCCTGCAGAGACACCGGTGACAAGCACACGCATGCCGGAAAGGTCGAGCCCTTCCAGAACCTCGCTTGCGGTCGACTCCGCTCAGAAGCTGGCCATCAGGCGAAGAGGTCGTGCTCGCCAGTATCCTCGATCGGATCAGGCACTTCGAGGTCGGCATGCTGGTCGTGGCCATGATGGCGTTCGGGAGAAAACACCATCTGCAGCCAGCTTTGCGAGGCGCTGGAAAGGCATTCCAGCATGGTCATGCTCAGGCTGAAAGGTGCCATCCACAAGGCCGCCATCCAGTCTTTCGATGTCTCGTCTGCGCTGGTCACGATAAACGCCTCCTTGCCTCAGTGCCTTATCCCCCGCCAGGCCACCCATATATTACAATGCCTTGGGTGGCCGGGAGGGGGAAAGGGCTGGTGCCGCCTCGAAATTCGCCCATTCGCGAATTTCGAACCAGACTCTAAGGGTGGAGTGTAATCCCCTCCATCCCTCGATGCAATCATTTGCTGCAACGCAGCAAATACGGCGCCTGTCAGTTCAGCTTGTAAAGTTCGCGCACATTGTCCCGCAGGATCAGCATCTTCTCGTGATCGGCGAGGTGAGCGGAATGCTTGGCGAGCAGCGGCTGGCTTTGCGGCCAGGTCGAATCGCCATGCGGATAATCATTGGCCCACATCATGCGTTCCACATTCATCAGATGCGTCACCTGGAAGGCCGACCAGTCGTCCTGGAAGGTGACATAGATGTTTTCCTGGAAGAACTCGGACGGCAGCTTGCTCATCTCGATGCCTTTGAGCGTGCCGAAGAAGCGCTTGTAGGCATGGTCCATGCGATGCATGAAATGCGGGCACCAGCCGGCATCGGCCTCGACGCAGACGACCTTCAGCGCCGGGTTGCGGTCGAACACTCCGTCGAAGATCAGCATGCCCATGATGTCCTGCACGCCGCGGATGATCCCGTGGAAGCCGTTCATCCGGTTGATCCCGCGAAATTCGGGCTTGGTCCAGTCCTTGCCCGATTTGGGATGGTTGGTGGTGAGGATGTGGAACGAGACCGGCATGTCGAGGCCGATCGAGGCTTCCCACAAAGGATCGAAGCGCGGGTCGCCATAGTCGAACTCGGTATCGGGAAAGCCGGGCAGCATCACGCCCTTGAAACCCATCTCCTTGATCTTGCGCATGTCCTCCACCGCTTCGGCGACGGAGCGCACCGTGGTCTGCCCTAGGCCGAACAGACGATCAGGATGAGCACCGCAATATTGCTGGAGCCAGCGATTATAGGCCCAGAAATTGGCGGCCTTGTAATCCGGGTCCTGATGCGAACACAGCACCATGCCGACGCTGGGATAGAGAATTTCACTCTCGATGCCGTCGCGGTCCTGATCGAGAAGCCGCATGTCCGGATCCCAGCCGCCCTGCAGCGCATCGTCCACCGTGCCCGACAGGAAGCTCTCGCGCGGGTCTCTACCGGCAGAGGACACCGACATGACAGGAACCGGAGCGGCCATGCCGTCGATGATGAAGGCGTCCATCAGGATGCCATCACGCTCCAGCCGCTCCACGCGCGGGGCAACATCGCGATATTTCGCCTCGATATTGTCGATATAGCAATTGGGCGCCTCGACGATGTGCGAGTCTGCCGAAATCGGGCGGATATGCTCTCCGGTGCTGAGCACCGCGCCAGTCTGGGTCATGTCTTTGTCCTTTGTTCCAGGTGATTGGCAACACCGCCCCATCGCTATAGCCTTATGCATAATGCGCGCGCTGAAAAGCGGCAACCATTGCGCGATGCCAGGCTGTCACCGCTCGAACAAGCCGCGCAGCGAGCACAGGCAAGAGCTGCACCGCGCGGATCAGATCAGCTGCCTGCCCACGAAGATGAGCGCCATCGCGCCGATGATCGAGGCAATCCAGCCGGCACGGTTGAAGCCTGCCTGCCCCCTGGTCACGACCAGCCCGGCCAGAAGCGAGCCACCTATGCCCAGCAGGATCGTTTTGACCATGCCCAGTTCAATCACACCCGGATAGAACCAGCGAGCCAATATGCCGATGATGAGGCCCGAGAGGATTGCGCTGATGATGTTGATCATGTCTCTATCTCCCCGCGGCGCCGTGAAAGCTGAAGCCGCTATGGCAAGCTTATCCCCATTGCGATCTTTGGGGGAAAAATTTTTTTCGCCATCTTGCGCATCGCGCCGGTGCAGCTTTTCCGGCGCGTCGCAGCCCGCCACCCTGCTTTGTCTACTTCTGCACTATGGTTAATGGCGGATTTACCCCTTGCACCGCGAATCCGGCTCAAGCACTATGGATAGTGGTTGACGCTTCGGGTCGACCCACAAGACCTAGTTTTCAGCGCAGGCCCCTCGGGGCCAACCGGGGCACTGAAACGGGCGGGCTGCGCTGGCATTGCTGGCGCCCGGCGGTGGGCAGGCAGGGAGCAGGCGGCGCAGGGCAATTGAACGCAAGAGGCTTCGGCCTCGGCGTCAGAGACATAAATCGGGTTTGGGGGACATGATGGATTTCAGGACTGGGGACGAAGCGGCGATGGATCTGGAAAACATGGATCTGGAAAACACTGCGACCGATAGGCCCGAAACCGGACAGAAGGACACTCCAGTAGCCATGCAGAGCGAAGACAAGGGGTCGCAGGATCTGATCAATGCCATGGCCGAAGGGGCGATGGCCGGTGCTGTTGCAGCTGCTGCCCCTGCCGCAGATGCCGCCGCAGATGAGGGCAAGCGCGTGCATGACCGGCGCTTTGCCATCGAGACCGATGCCAGCCGCGACGCGCTGCTGACCGATTTCGGCAAGGAAACGCTCGACGACCGTTATCTGCTTCCCGGCGAAACCTATCAGGACCTCTTCGCCCGCGTTGCCGATGCCTATGCCGATGATGCCGATCACGCCCAGCGCCTTTATGATTATATCTCGCGGCTGTGGTTCATGCCGGCAACACCGGTGCTCTCCAATGGCGGGACCAATCGCGGTCTGCCGATCTCGTGCTACCTCAATTCGGTCGATGACAGCCT
>CAZWEY010000016.1:0-1083 GCA_964632055.1 uncultured Sphingomonadaceae bacterium | reverse complement strand
AGAATGTCTGGCTGGCCTCGCGCGGCGGCGGCATCGGCACTTATTGGGGCAATGTGCGCGGCATTGGCGAGCCGGTGGGCCTCAATGGCAAGACTTCGGGCATCATCCCCTTCGTGCGCGTCATGGACAGCCTGACGCTCGCCATTTCGCAAGGCTCGCTCAGGCGCGGCTCGGCCGCCTGCTATCTCGACATCTCGCACCCGGAAATCGAGGAGTTCCTCGAAATCCGCAAGCCGTCGGGCGATTTCAACCGCAAGGCGCTGAACCTGCATCACGGCGTGCTGCTGACGGATGAATTCATGGAAGCTGTGCGAGATGGCGCCGAGTTCCACCTGCGTTCGCCCAAGGATGGCTCGGTCCGCGCCACGGTCGATGCGCGCTCTTTGTTCCAGAAGCTGGTCGAAACCCGGCTTGCCACTGGCGAGCCCTATATCGTGTTCAACGACACGGTGAACCGCATGATGCCCAAGCATCACCGCGATCTGGGGCTCAAGGTCTCGACCTCGAACCTGTGTTCTGAGATCACCCTGCCCACCGGCCGCGACCATCTTGGCAATGATCGCACCGCGGTGTGCTGCCTTTCCTCGCTCAACATGGAAACATGGGACGAGTGGAACGCCGACAAGCGCTTCATCGAGGATGTCATGCGCTTCCTCGACAATGTGCTGCAGGACTATATCGACCGCGCGCCTGACGAGATGGCCCGCGCCAAATATTCCGCCTCGCGCGAACGTTCGGTCGGGCTTGGCGTGATGGGCTTCCACTCCTTCCTCCAGATGAAGGGGATCGCCATTGAAAGCGCGATGGCCAAGGCCTGGAACCTCAAGATCTTCAAGCACATCTCGGCCAAGGCCAACGAAGCCTCGATGCTGCTGGCGCAGGAACGCGGGCCTTGCCCCGATGCCGCCGAACAGGGCGTGATGGAGCGTTTTTCGTGCAAGATGGCGATCGCGCCGACCGCGTCGATCAGCATCATCTGCGGCGGCACCTCCGCCTGCATCGAGCCGATCCCGGCCAATATCTATACCCACAAGACGCTGTCAGGCAGCTTCGTGGTCAAGAACCCCTATCTGGAAAAGCTGC
>CAZWEY010000015.1:0-25558 GCA_964632055.1 uncultured Sphingomonadaceae bacterium | reverse complement strand
GCCATCGCGGCCGGGATCGGTGCGGAGGCATTCGAGCGCCAGATGGATGAGCGAGCCGCAGAGGTGGTGACGCACATGTCCGTCGACGACGAATTTGCAGCTCGCCGACCCAAACCCGCACGTGGACGTCAAAGCCGTATTTTTGGGGTGATCTGATGGACCTGATTGGGATCGATAACGAGGCTGAGTTCTTCCCGTCCGGGACCCTGTCGGACGTGCTGAAGGAAGAGCTCCAGGACATAACCGCCCGCTGGGCTGGGTTGGACCGGACGGCCCATCCGGTTGAGCGGCTTGCCCGCGTGGCGGGCCCTACAGTCGAGGCGCTGCGCCAGGTCCGGAACAGTTCGGACCCGTTGCGGCGCGCTGAGCTGGTCCGTGACGCACATCATGCTGTGTTGCTTGCTCTTGGGTATGCTTGGCGACGTGAAGGTGCTTTTACAGCCCTCGACGGGGCACCGGTTACACCGACGCTTGGCGTGGGCTCTGGCGACTGGTGAACCTGTTTCAGCAAGCTCTGGGATTTCATGTTGAAATCGATGGACTGGACACGCTTGCCCCGCCTGACATGACGGTTTCTGCGAATACGGCTCCTAGACGCGAGCCAAAAAGGCACTGCGGGTTTCCTGGTCAGGTCAACCGACAAGCCTGATTAGAGGACCAGCGTAAGCCATCGGCCCATGGGAAATCGCTGACCGATGGGCTGGTCAGCATTCGCATCACTGCCAAAGCATGCGAAGATTTATAGAGGTTCCGAATGTTCCGCATCGATCTTAGCCAAAATCGCCTCGCGCGCCTCGTCCAGAAGCGGTTTTCCGACCTGCAGCTGCGGGAACGTGACCACCTGCAGGAGTGGCTGGCCAACCAGCCAGATGCCCTTGGCGAAGAGTTGCTGATTATCCAGAAGGAATTCGATGGGTTCGATGAAACCCGCGAACGGCTGGACCTTCTTGCTCTCGACAAGGACGGCAATCTGGTCGTGATCGAGAACAAGCTGGATGACAGCGGCCGGGACGTAACCTGGCAGGCGCTGAAATACACTGCCTACGTTTCCGGGCTCAACAAAACGCAGATTGTCGATATCTTTCAGCAATACCTCGACCGTTACTGCGGTGGCGGCCACGCGGTGAACAGACTTTGCGAATTCCTGGAAGTGGAGGATCTCAGTGAGATTGTGCTGAACCCCGGCAATGACCAGCGGATGATCTTCATCGCTGCGAATTTCCGCAGAGAAGTGACAAGCACCGTTCTCTGGCTGCTCAGCCGCGGCATTCGCGCCCAGTGCTTCAAGGTCACCCCTTACGCCTTTGGTGACGAGCTAATCCTTGATGTGCAGCAGATCATTCCGACCCCTGAGGCTGCAGATTTCATGATCGGAATGTCGACCAAGGATAACGACGAAAAGGTGGTCCAAGACACCCAGAAGAAACGGCATCAGTTGCGCCTTTCCTTTTGGGAAGCCGCGCTGGAGCAATTGAGAGCTGATGGAGTGGATATTTTTCGTAATATCAGCCCGTCACGCGACCACTGGCTGAACGCTGGATCGGGCCTCTCAAGCTGCCCATACACGATGATTTTTTCCAAAGATGAAGCACGCGTCGAACTAAATCTGAGCCGCTCCGAAACTGATGAAAACAAGTGGCTGTTTGACAAGCTTTTCGCTCAAAAGGACAAGATTGAAGCGGAGTTCGGTGCTCAGTTCGATTGGCGAAGGATGGACACCAAAAAAGCCTGCCGGATTGTGTTTGCAAAAGCCTTTGATGGGTACAGCGAAGAAAGTTGGCCAGAGATGATCTCCTGGCTCTCCGAACATGTCCGCAAGCTCGAAGCCGCGTTCCGAACCCCGCTAGCAACATTGAACCAGCAGCTCCGAAAGCGGGTCGGAGATCCAACCCCCTCATAAGCATGCTTTCAACAACGAAATTGGAATGATCGTTATTGCTTAGCAATTTTGCTATTGTCGTCATTAGGCGCTGGCACTGGTCCGAACTGGGAGACCCATTTCGCTTCAGGCCCCATCACGCCTAATCATATCCATCGCCAACTCAAAGCCTTTCCTAAAAGAAAACCGTGTAAATGCAACGCTCTAAGATCATCCACTGGAACGAGTGCAGTCGAGAGCTTCAGAGAAAATCAGGCCTCAGAGAGCATATTCGCGCCGGCACCGCAGATGTGCAGTGGAGAGGTTGTTGCCTATAACCCTTGAAATGAACGGGATTTTTTGCGCCGACCCAAAAGAATAGAATGATTCCAATGGGGGGAATGGCGGAGGGTGGTCGACCGGCGTCGAACCTTCTCCGCACCTTAACTCTTTGTTTTAAATGAGCCGTGTTTTTGGTTCGAATCCCTGCTGCACCAAGGATGGCGCTGTAAACAGTGGACCGAACCTGTTCCACCAACACCGCACCGTCTCATGGCACAGGTCGCCCCCCGTTCGAACAATAGGTCCTCAACATTGCCCAGAGAAAGCGGGAACCGGACCTACATCATTACCGCCAGTTGGATGATCTTGGACGACGCGTTAAAAGAGCGTAACGAGTTGTCAGCCTTGCTCATCCGCCAACGTTACGGCTGCTTCACCGCGCCGGCAATATTGGCCTGACACTACCTGGTTGGCGTTCGAATATCTCTATGGTCCGCGAACCGAGCGGTAACACTGCCTTTACCCGGTAAGCGGACTTAAGATGCGAAACGACCTCTTTGCGGATGTCGGCCCGCTCTCCGATATAAGGATCCGCAACCAAGACAAGGTCAGGGCTGCGACGAAAAATGCGTCGAATTTCCTGGATCTGGTCGGTCCCAATGGCGCCCTGCTCGCTTGCCCGGCCAAGATGGCTGGGAAACAGATATCGCGTTACCCGGCACCGAAGGCTGTAAGCATAGAAAATCGACTCACCTGAATAGACGTAGAGGCAACCCGACCCGGTGCCGATGACCTTTGCGATCCGGTTGTACTGATCGATAGTTCCAAGGCGCACCAATTTGGCAACCACCATGGCCTGACCAACCACCAAAGATGAAACCAAAAACGGGACGAGCAGCTTTCTCCCACGCGCATGCTGATCAACAAAGCCTGCCGCAAAGACGCTCAACGGAGGCAGAGCCGCCAAGGCGTAATGCTGGAACCAACTACCATACGCCAGAACTCCGAACAGCGAGGCCGTGAGCCATCCGAACATATAGCGGCGACGAAACCGGTGGAACGTGTTGGGGCAAGGAAGACGAAAGGTCACGACGGCCGCTCCCGTCAATGGCGAGAGCATAGCAACTACATAAAGCAGATTACCAAGTAGCTCCGCCACGTCGCCGCCCTGTCGCTGCAGGATTGACAGGAAATTGGCATAGGCAAAGGCATATCCGTGCCCCAGATGCCAATAAACGCTCCAGACGATCATGGTGGGCGCAACAGCAAGTCCGGCCAGCAAAAGCGCGCCGATCATCGGCTCGCGAAGCCTTTGCCAGAAGGCCCATTCGCGCCAAACCCACCAAAGACCCAAAAACAGGCCTTCGAAAACCACGGAATACTTGATTTGCAGCGCCAGACCGATGAGCAGCATGGCCAGGGCAGCCAGGCCATGCCGCCTGATCGGGTGTGTCTGATCGTCCAGGCGCGGCACCATAAAGGAGGCTGCGCAAACCACCAAAAGATTGTAAAAGACCGGAGCCTGCCCGCCTTGGCCTTCGAGCAAATTAAGCCACAAAAGATAGATGAGGCCCGCAGAGAGCGCCCCTGATCTCCAGTCCATCCGATCCGCCAGACGCGCAACCATTTCCGACGTGGCCGCAGCAAATACCGCCGCGAGCCCCTGATAGAACAAGAGCCCCCAGATCATGCCGAAGCTCGCAGCCGGAAGGTAGATGAGAAATAGGCCCAGGGGTTTGCGGTCCCACACATCTACATAAGGTAGCGCACCTTCGGACCATAAGCGGGCGACAGTAAAATAAAACGACTCGTCGACGTGAACGACGGGATGGCCAAAGGTGCAGAATCTCAAAGCGATCGCTGCGCACAAGAATTTAAGCCACCTGTAATTCAAAAATTAGCTCCCATTTTTTGTATTTTCAGAGCGTAAACGTCGGGATCTGCGGGCGCAGCCGACGATGCCCTCCCCGGTTTGACTTGCCACCATCGCTGCCGTTGCTTGCCACCTCTTCGCCCGGCAACCAATTGATGGGTCGTCCCCCTTTGTGGACGACCATTTTCAATGTCGTGGCCCTCAACGCAATGTCAAAAGCTCACTTTTTCCTCAGGTATAGACCAAATGATGCCAGCCAGCCCTGACTTTGTCTGGATCGAGAGGAGCGATCCTGCAATGGACCGACTGAACCGCCCCGCATATTCTCGACCCGAACCAGTAACAACGACCCAAGATCCATATGGGCATGGACACGCCCCGTGCAGACCTCTTATTGCCACTGCCGATCGGCCAAAATGCTCAAGCCCATCTCGTTGAACGACAGCAATGACACCCTCACCCGGCACCCTATCTGAAGAAATGCCTGATCTCCAATCAGCCGCTTGGTTGCGGTCACCTTGGCTATGGTTGGGGATGATGATGCTCGCCAACCTGCCCCTGATGCTCCCGGCGGTCTTGCCGCTCACTGATGCGGGCGGACATCTTGGGCGGTACGCCATCCAATTGGACCAAGGGCGATCGGCTGAATTGAAAACATGGTATGACTTTCACTGGCAACTCGTTCCCAATCTGGGTGTTGATGTTCTGATCCAGCTACTCGGCCCTTGGCTGGGGCTGGAACCTGCCGCGAGGGCGATTGTTATTGCCATCCCCCTTTTGCAGGTTCTGGGCATTCTCTGCCTGTCCGTCGCTATCCACGGGCGCCTGACACCGCTCACCCTGTTCACCATCCCCTTGGCCTATTCCTACCCGCTTCATTTCGGCTTTCTCAATTTCGCTCTTGGTCAGGCACTCGCGACGTTGGCCTTGTCCCTCTGGGTGGTAATGTCGCGGCGCGGCGAAATGGCACGCCGCTGGATTGCATTCGTACCCATCGCGATGGTGCTATGGGTCTGCCATCTGGGCGCCTGGGCCGTGTTCTGCGTCTTTGCGGGAATGCACGATCTGGTGGCGGAGCACCGGCAACGTCTCAGTGTAGGCACATTAACCCGCCTCGCTTTGGGCGGCACATGCCTGCTTGTGCCGCTGCTCGTGCGATTGATCTGGCCAGTTTCCGGTGGTGAACATTCGGTCATACAGGGCTTTCCCGACGCGCCGATGAAGCTGCTCAATCCTTTGATGCCGTTGCGAGATCGCTGGTTGGGCTGGGACGTTTTCTCCGCTGCCCTCCTCTGGGGACTGGCCGTGTGGGCCTATCGTCAACGGGACCGGAGCCACGCTGTCGGCAACAGCCTAGTGCTGGGTGCCGGCCTCCTATCGGCTATCTACGTTGTCATGCCCAGCATGATCGTGGGAGCAAACATGGCTGATATGCGCCTGCTGCCCATCATCCTGATCGTCGCCTTGGTGGCCGCAACTCCGCTCCATCCGGAACATGGCTGGCTCAGCCCAGGCTGGATCGCTCTGGCTGGCGCAGGTTTTGCCACGGCGCGGCTGCTGGGCAATGCGGTATCGTTATCGATCTATGGACACGCCATGGCTGCCGACCTCGCCGCACTGGAGAGCGTCCCGCATGGGAGCCGAGTGGCCTCGTTCATCGTCCAGCCCTGCTTTGTCTCGATTTTGCCATGGGCGAGCGATCGTCGTGGGCATCTGGGTGGTTACGCCATCGCCAGACGGCATGCCTTTTCCAACGATCAATGGATGGTTCCGGGTGGCCATTTGCTGACTGTGCACGCGCCTAGCGCAGGAATGTTTGCTGCCGATGATTCCCAGATTGTCAAACAAGACGGCTGCAACAAACCCAACGACATCACCCGGCGACTTCACCAGCTGCCCCGCCACGCCTTTGACTATCTATGGATCATCGAAGACGGACGGGCGCGGGATATTCCCGGCGCGTCAATAGTCAAGCGGACGCCTGGGACCGTCCTCTATCGACTGACTACCAATTCTTGACCTTTGGCCTAAGCCGGTCCGTGATGCCGGAACATACGAACAGCGTGGTCACCACTCGGCTGCTACATGCTTTAGAATTGCTCCAGACAATAGGTTGCCACGCCGTGTTGGATCACGGCGGAGAAGAACGTTGACGCGGCGATAGCCATAGCGGACACGCGTCTCGCAGATCTCACGGATGCGGGCTTCAATGCCGGCCTGCTCGCGGCGGCGGGATTTGTAGTGGTACGTCGAGGTGTCCATCTCGAGAACCCGGCAAGCCCGGCGGATCGACACACCCCAGTCACTGCGAAACCCGTTCACCAGCTCGCGTTTGCGAGCAGGCCTCACAGTTTTCGGCGGATGACGTCCTGCAGCATCTCCTTGTCCAGGGAGAGGTCGGCAACAAGCTTGCGCAGCTTCGAATTCTCGTCTTCGAGCTGCTTCAGGCGGCGCATGTCCGGCGGCAGCATGCCGTCGTATTTCTTCCAGTTGAAGTAGGTCGCCTGACTGATGCCTGCCCTGCGGCATATGTCCGCGACCGGAACGCCATCCGCTCCCTGCTTCAGAATAAACGCCTTCTGGGCGTCAGAAAACCTCGATGCCTTCATCGTCCTTCGCTCCTCCCAGTCAGGGAGATTACGGCGAAAAACTCTAACTCAAAACGATCCAGTTTTCCAGGATCAGATCACTCGCGGTAGCTGCGGCTTATTTGGTCAGCGGGCTCGGGCCGGGCCAAGCGCTGAAGGTTGGGAGATCAACATGAAGCGAACCTGTTGATTGCCACTGAGAACTGACCCGGTTTTTCCATCGAGAAGTGACCCGGGTGGATATGGGTTTCCCGCGAAGCGGGAGGCGGGTCAAGAGGTGGCTTTATCCTTTCTGGCTTTGGGGACTGCGGTGCTTGCCCGGAACCGGAAGCTGTCGTTTCCGGTTTCGAGGATGTGGCAATGGTGTGTCAGCCGGTCGAGCAGAGCGGTTGTCATCTTGGCATCGCCGAACACGCTGGCCCATTCGGAAAAGCTCAGGTTAGAGGTGATGACAACGCTGGTGCGCTCGTAGAGTTTGGACAGCAGGTGGAACAGCAGTGCCCCGCCTGACGGGCTGAACGGCAGATAGCCCAACTCGTCGAGGATGACGAGGTCGAGGCGCAACAGCCGCTCAGCGAGCAGGCCCGCCTTGTTCAGTACCTTTTCCTGTTCCAGCGCGTTGACCAGATCGACCGTGGAGAAGAAGCGTACCTTCTTGCGGTGGTGCTCGACGGCCTGAACACCCAGGGCCGTGGCGATATGAGTCTTGCCGGTTCCGGGACCGCCGATGAGGACGACATTGTGGGCGCCATCAATGAACGCACCACGATGGAGCTGGCGGATCATGGCCTCGTTTGCTTCGCTGGATGCAAAGTCGAAGGTCGCCAGATCCTTGTAGGCGGGGAAGCGGGCCGCCTTCATCTGGTAGGCGATCGAGCGAACCTCGCGTTCGGCCATCTCGGCCTTCAATAGCTGCGAGAGGATCGGAACGGCAGTGCCGAACGCTGGGGCGCCCTGTTCGATCAGATCGTCGGCAGCCTGCGCCATACCGTACATCTTGAGGCCGCGCAGCATCACTGTCACGGCAGCGCTGGCAGGATCATGGCGCATGCCGCACCTCCTTGCCGCGCAGGGTATCATAGCGGGCGACATTGGCCTTGGGTTCATGGCGTAACGCCAGCGCCTGTGGGGCGTCGATTCTGGGGGGATTGCCGTCCTTGTCGTCGATCAACCGGTGCAGCAGGTTGAGGATATGGGTTTTGGTCGGCACGCCTGATTCCAGCGCTAACTCCACCGCACAGAGCACCGCCTGTTCGTCATGGTGCAAGACCAGTGAGAGGATATCGACCATCTCCCTGTCGCCGCCAGGGTGCCTGAGCAGATGGGCCTGCAATCGCCGGAAGGCTCCGGGCATCTCGGTAAAAGGCGCGCCGTTACGCAGGGCTCCGGGCTTGCGCTGGATGACGGCCAGATAGTGCCGCCAGTCATAGACCGTCTGTCCGCGCAGATGATGCGCACGGGTGATGATCCGCCGATGTTCGCATAGCACCTGCCCCTCGGCGGCAATGACGATCCGATCGGGATATATCCGCAAGGATACTGGCCGGTTGGCGAAGGATGCCGGCACGCTGTAGCGATGCCGCTCGAAGTGAACCAGGCAGGTCGGCGAGACCCGTTTGGTATGCTCGACAAAGCCGTCGAAGGGACGGCCCATCTCCATCAGGCTGGCGATCTCACCGGCATGGACATCGGCAATGGTGCCCGGCAAGTTGCCATGCGGGATATCGTGCCACTGCGCGATGCACTGCTCTTCCAACCATGCATTGAGCGCCGCAAGATCGGGGAAGGCAGGCATCTTCTGCCACAGCCTGCGCCGTGCATCCTGGACGTTCTTCTCCACTTGCCCTTTCTCCCACCCGGAGGCCGGGTTGCAGAACTCCGGCTCGAACAGATAATGGCTCGCCAGTGCCGCAAAGCGGGCGTTGACCTGCCGCACCTTGCCCGGACCGATCCGGTCAACGGCCGTCTTCATATTGTCGAAGATCCCGCGCCGGGGCACACCGCCCAGTACCCGGAACGCCTGTGTCAACGCGTCGAACAGCATCTCGTGCGTCTGCAGCAGATAGGCGCGCACGATAAACGCCTTGCCGTGCGACAGCTTGGTATGCGCCGCCTGCAGCTTGACCCGCTCGCCTGCAATGATTGCCCAGTCCTCACTCCAGTCGAACTGGAACGCCTCGCCCGGTGCAAATACCAGCGGAACAAATGTCCCGCGTCCGCTGGTCTGCTGCTCATATTGCAACCGTTCCTTCCATTTGCGGGCAAACGCCGCAACCCGACCGTACGAGCCGTCAAAGCCCAGTTCCACCAGGTCAGCGTGCATCTGCTTGACCGTACGCCGCTGCTTGCGCGATTTGCTCGCCTCGATCCGCAACCAGTCTGACAACTTCTCCGCATACGGGTCCAGCTTGCTCGGACGATCGGGAACCTGGAACTTTGGTTCCACCACATCGCTGCGCAGATATTTGCGGATCGTATTGCGCGACAGGCCTGTCCGCCGCTCTATCTCCCGGATCGACAGCTTGTCACGCTTGCGCCAGCGCCTGATCACACTCAGTAAATCCATCTCGATCACTCCATGTCGCCTCCAATCCATCAATCGGGAGGCCGTTCAAACATGGGTCAAATCTCGATGGAAATTATCACTCCTCCCGGGTCAACTCTCAGCGGAAATCTACAGACTCATCCCAACTTCATCAATCACGGTGCAAATACCATTATTTGCACTTGCCAAATCTCTCACCCAACCGTCCTAATCATACAAGGCGGTCCTCCTCGGAAGGATACGATCTTACCGGAGCTTCCCAACCAATGTTGCACTGTCGCGATTGATCCGCTGCTCCGAGAATTGGTAATCGGCGTGGCCCGCCTGCCACAGCTCTACGATCGCGATGGCCCACCCGGCCGGCTGATCCAGACCATGCTCGACGAACTGGCGACCGCTCCGGTCGAGCATCTCCATCTGCCACTGCCCACGGATACTCGCTTGCGTAAGATCACCGATGTGCTCACCGCCGATCCGTCCAATCGGACGACGATCGGCGAATGGGCAGCGTATGTAGCGATGAGCGAGCGGACCCTGTTCCGCCTGATCCTGCGCGAGACGGGTATGAGCTTCGGTCGCTGGCGCCAGCAATTCCAGATCATGCTTGCGCTGGAACGTCTCGCCGGCGGTGAGCCGGTGCAGGCGGTTGCCTTCGACCTGGGATACGAAAGCGCCAGCGCATTCATCACGATGTTCAAGAAGGTGCTCGGCCAGCTGCCGGGGAAATATCTCGCGTCACGCCGCAGTCACGCCATGCCCCGCGGCAGGGACCGAAATCAAGGCCGCCCCCTGCATCTATAGAATTAGGCGCACGAAATCGGTTGAAGGCCCCGCTTTTCGGGGTCTCATTATTCCAACTGATTCTAGGCCTGTCCTAATCCGAGCACGACCAACAACTCCTTTGCATCGACGACTTGTCCAGTTTTCACAGCGAGTTCTGCGATCGTGCCATCCCGCGGCGCCATAATGCTGGTCTCCATTTTCATGGCTTCCAGTGTGAGGAGCAGGTCACCGGCCTTGACTGCCTGCCCCTGCAAAACACCGAGTGTGACAACCAAGCCGGGCATGGGGGCTCCGACGTGGCTATCATTTGCCGGGTCAGCCAATCGGCGCCCGGCATGGATCGTACTGACCTTGCGATCTGCAACGGTGATGATGCGCGGTTGACCATTGAGCTCGAAGAAGACTCGTACCTTGCCGTCATCTTCGGTTTCGCCGATGGCGGTGAGAGTGATGACCAGCGTTTTGCCCTGCTCAATTTCTATGTTCGCTTCATCGCCCGGCCGCATGCCGTAGAAATAGATCGGCGTTGGCAATGCCGCAACCGGACCGTAGCGGCGGCGCGCGTCGGCATAGCCGGTGAACACTTTGGGATACATCAGATAGCTAGCGAACTCATTCTCGTTGAGGGCGCGGTCACATCGCCTTTCTGCCTCTGCGCGCGTTGCATCGAGATTCTGTTCGCCAAGCAGACTGGCCGGACGGACCGTGATGGGCGTCTCGTCGCCGAGCACGCGCTTTTGGATGGCTTCGGGCCAGCCGCCCGGAGGCTGCCCCAAGTCACCGCGCAGCATTTCCACGACCGAAGATGGGAAGGCTATATCGCGGCTGGTGTCGAATACGTCTTGAGGCGCTAGGTCCTGCACCACCATCATCAACGCCATGTCGCCCACCACCTTGGACGAGGGCGTGACCTTGACGATGTCACCGAAAAGGATGTTTGCATCGTGATAGGCGCTCGCCACCTCGTGCCAACGCGTCTCGATGCCCAGGCTGCGCGCCTGTTCCTTCAAATTAGTGAACTGGCCCCCGGGCATTTCGTGCAGGTACACTTCCGATGCGCCAGAGCGCAGGTTGCTTTCGAAGGCGGCATATTGAGCTCGCACCGCCTCCCAGTAGAAGCTGATCTCTCGAATCGCGCGCGGATCGATTCTGGTGTCCTTTGATGTATTGCGCAGGGCTTCGACGATGGCCCCGAGGCAAGGCTGCGAAGTCGTGCCCGACATCGCATCCATCGCGGCATCGACACTGTCGGCACCCGCATCGATCGCCGCTAGCAGCGTCGCAGCCGCAGAACCTGACGTGTCATGGCTGTGCAGCGCTATCGGAAGATCGGTCGCTTCCCTTAGTGCTTTGAACAGCACGCTCGCGGCTGCGGGCTTGAGCAGCCCAGCCATGTCTTTCACCGCGAGCATATGGCACCCCGCGACCTCGAGCTGTCGGGCGAGATCGACGTAATAGGCAAGACTATATTTGTCGCGGGCTGGATCAAGGATATCGCCAGTATAACAGAGAGAGCCCTGCGCCACCTTGCCGTTTTCCACTACCGCATCGATGGCGACTCGCATGTTTTCTACCCAGTTAAGGCAATCGAAGATGCGGAACACGTCGATGCCCTTGGCTGCCTGCGCGATGAAGTGGCGCACGACATTGTCGGGATAGTTCGTGTATCCGACGCCATTGGCCCCGCGCAAGAGCATCTGCGTGAGCAGGTTCGGCGCCTTTTCGCGGATCGCAGCAAGCCGTTCCCACGGGTCTTCCTGAAGGAAGCGCATGGCAACATCGAAGGTCGCCCCACCCCAGCATTCGAGGCTGAGGAGTTGCGGCACCATACGCGCATAGCTGCCTGCCACCGCGATTATGTCCGCGCTGCGCATACGCGTGGCGAGCAGCGACTGGTGCGCATCGCGCATAGTCGTGTCGGTAAGCAATGGCCGGTTCTGCGCCCTAATCCAGGATGCAAGCCCTCTTGCTCCTTCACGCTCGAGGATTTGGCGAGTGCCGTCGGGAACGGGCCCTCCCGCTTCCGGCGCGCGTGGCGCGCGTGTATGTGCGGTAGGCTTGGCCCTCCCCCTGACGTCGGGATGACCGTTGACAGTGACATCTGCAATATATGTGAGTAGCCGCGTCGCCCGGTCGCGCCGCTTGACCAGTTTGAGCAGGCCGGGCGTCTCGTCAATGAACTTCGTCGTATAACGGTTGGCGACGAAGTCGGGGTGTTTCAGCACGTTTTCAAGGAAGGCAACATTCGTTGCAACGCCGCGGATGCGATACTCGCCAAGTGCCCTCGTCATGCGTGCGACCACTTCAACCGGCGTCGGCGCCCAGCAGGTAATCTTTTCGAGCAGCGGGTCGTAATAGCGGGTGACAACAGCGCCAGAATAGGCCGTACCGCCATCGATTCGCACACCATAGCCAAAGGCGCCACGATAAGCCGTGATCCGACCATAGTCCGGGATGAAGCTGTTTTCTGGATCCTCGGTAGTGATGCGACATTGCATGGCGTGGCCCGACAGCGCGATCCGGTTCTGCGGCGGCACGCCTGTCTCTTCGCAAATCCCCAGACGCCCACCCATCGCGATCCCGATCTGCGCCTTCACGATATCGATGTTGGTGACCATCTCTGTTACGGTGTGCTCGACCTGGATGCGCGGATTGACTTCGATGAAATAGAACGCACCTGTATCCTCATCCATCAGGAACTCGACGGTGCCGGCCCCGACGTAGCCGGTCGCCCGTCCGATCCTGAGTGCAGAATCGCAAAGGGTCTGGCGCGTCGCTTCGTCGAGATAGGGCGCCGGCGCGCGCTCGATCACCTTTTGGTTGCGCCGCTGGATCGAGCAATCGCGCTCGAACAGATGGAACAGGTTGCCGTATCTGTCACCCAGAAGTTGCACCTCAACATGGCGCGCCCGGCGAATCAGCTTTTCGAGATAAACCTCGTCGCGACCGAAAGCAGCCTTGGCCTCGCGCTTGCCTGAACGCACCGCCTCAAGCAGTCCGGCCTCGTCCTCGATCGGGCGCATACCGCGCCCGCCGCCGCCCCAGCTTGCCTTGAGCATGAGTGGATAGCCGGTCTCGGCAGCAATGCGTCTTATCTCGCCCTCGTCCTGGGGCAGTGGTCCGCTGGCCGGCACCACAGGAACCTCGACGCCAATAGCTATGTGCCGCGCCGATATCTTGTCACCTAGGCCGCGCATCGTCTCCGGCGAAGGGCCAATGAAGATGATCCCCGCCTCGGTACAGGCATGCGCAAAATCGGGATTTTCCGACAGGAAGCCGTAGCCTGGATGGATCGCGTCAACTCCGGCCTCCATACCGATTTCAATGATCCGCTGCCAGTCGAGATAGGCCGTGATCGGCCCCGCGCCCTCTCCCAGATGATACGCCTCATCCGCCTTGAAACGATGCAGCGAGAGTTTGTCCTCTTCGGCATAGACCGCAACAGTGCGTATCCCGAGTTCATTCGCCGCGCGAAAAACACGAATCGCAATCTCGCTGCGGTTGGCGACGAGCAGTTTGTGGATGCTTAAGTTCACTGTACGGGTGCCCACCGAGGAAATCAGACAGCGATAACCAAGTTCTCAATCTGGCCTATGCCAGAAATTGCGATCTGCACACGATCGCCCGGAACGAGCCACCGCTGCGGTTTCATCGCTGCACCAACACCGGCCGGCGTCCCACTAAAAAGAAGGTCGCCCGGTTCCAGCGTCATAACCGTCGAAAGATATTCAATCTGATCGTAGATATCATAAATCATATCCCCGGTCGAAGCTCGCTGACGCTCCTCGCCGTTAACAGTGAGAAACATTGTGAGCGCGTGTGGATCTGACACCTCATCGTCAGTTACGATCCACGGACCAATCGGGCCGTGTGTATCAAACGACTTGCCCAGGGTGAAGGTTGGCGTGCGGTGCTGCCAGTCTCGTGCCGAAACGTCATTCCCGATCATGTATCCAGCAATAACCGAGCGGGCATTGGAACGGAGGACGTCCCTGCAACGTGTACCGATTACGACGACCAGTTCTGCTTCATAATCTACCTGATTTGAAACAGCCGGAAGAACGATAGGATCTCGAGGCCCGTTCAAGCAGGATACCTGCTTATTGAACCAGGTTTGATATGGGGGCACCGCAATGCCCGCATCCAGCGCCTCTTGAGCATGAGCCTTGTAGTTCATACCGATCGCGAGAACTTTTTGAGGATCAGTGATGGGGGCTTCGAGATTCACGTCAGCGAGCGGCACCGAGGGAAGGCCACCGATATTCAAGGCCTCCCTTATGTCGACAAGCCTGGATAGTGCCTCGCGCATTGACGCGGTGCCGCAGTATCCAGCTATGTCGTGCACCCGGCCCTCAACAACAACTCCAAGTGAAATTTCTTCATTAATGCGATATCGAACTAATTTCACTGAATCTTTCCTTCGAGAAAATTCTCATTTTCAAAACTTGAATTACTAGCATTGGACACAATGCAATATTACTCTTCAAAAAAAGATAATTCATTTTACCCAAAAATTTTTCTTCTCACGTGAGAACGTCAAAGAAGCTCTGCCGCATGAGATTATCATGGGTGAAGCCGGCATGGTCGATATCGGTCGTATCCCAAACCAGTGTCGGTGTCTCAGGATAATGGACATAACCTTCGGCAAAGACCTCGTTACGGTTGCCTGATGGGTCAAAGAAGTAAATCGTGGCACCGCGCGTCACCCCATGGCGGTTAGGCGCGACCTCCACGGGGATACGATATTTGCCGATCAGATCGGCCGCATGGAACAGATCGCTGACCGATTCCAGCAGGAACGATGCATGATGGAACTTGTTGGGTTCAGGCTGAAGCACAAAAGCCACGTCATGCGGGCTGGTTGAGCAGGTCAGGAAAACCGCCAACGACATCTGGGTTTCGGCATCGACGATTTTTTCGCTGAGATCGAAATCAAAAACTTCGCAAAACAGGCGTGCACATTCGTCGATATTCGGCCCGCCAAGCAGGGCGTGATCTAGACGATTGATCCTGAAACCGCGGATCACGCCCTCATCAGGGGTGACGCCGGGGTTGAGATAGCCCAGCGTATTCCCGGTGAGTTCCTTTTCCGCATAGAGCTGAATATTATGGCCGCTGGGTGCCACGAACTGAATCCGCCGCCCGCTTTTGGGGTAGAATCCCGCTTCGATATGTTCGACCGGGAGGCCGAAAGCCTCAATTTTACCTGTCAGATCCGTCAGCGTCGCATCGTCATAGACGCGAAAAGCCGCGTAATCGATTCCGGCCCGGTCCGTTTCGCGCAGCACCACACAGTGATGTTCATGATCGTCCCACGGTTTGTAATAGACCAGCTTTTTCTCGTCGTCCCGCATGACTTCATGAAGCCCCATCCGGTCACCATAATGCTGCCGCGCGGCGGCCATATCGGTCACGCGGATTTGCAGCTCGCCCAGTCTCAATACGCCTCTCATCGACATTTGTCGTATCCTGATATTATCCGGTTGTCCAGACCTCAGCCAGCCACAGCCTCGGCTGCCTTGGCCATGGTCAGTGCCGTATCCTCGATCATATCTTCCTGTCCGCCGATCATCTTGCGCCTGCCAAGTTCGACAAGAATATCGCGCGCGGGAACACCATGCGCCTTGCCTGCCCGTTTTGCATGAAAAAGGAAGGTGGAATAAACGCCAACATAGCCGATCGTCAGTGAATCGCGATCAATACGAACAGGCTGGTCCATCATCGGAACCACAATATCTTCGGCAGCGTCCATAAGTTTGAAGAGGTTGCAGCCCGTCTCGATACCCATACGGTCGCAAACGGCGACAAGCACTTCGAGCGGGGTGTTGCCAGCGCCAGCACCAAGTCCGGCAAGTGAGGCATCGATCCGGCTTGCGCCGGCTTCTATCGCAACGATCGAATTAGCGACACCCATGGCCAGATTATGGTGGCCGTGAAAGCCAACTTCGGTTTCAGGCTTGAGCGCCTGTCGCAGCGCATCGACCTGCGCACGCACATCCTCAGGTAGCATGAAACCGGCAGAGTCGGTGATATAGACCGTCTGTGCACCATAGGATTCCATGAGCTTGCCTTGCTCGACAATACCTTCAACCGAGTTGAGATGCGCCATCATCAGAAAGCCGGTAGTATCCATGCCCAACTTGCGGGCAAAAGCGATATGCTGCGGCGTAGTGTCCGCTTCGGTGCAATGGGTCGCAACATGGACACTGCGCGCCCCGCAATCATAAGCGGATTTGAGATCTTCCATCGTTCCCATACCCGGGATCAACAACACCGATACCTTGGCCTGTTTTAATTCGGGCACGACAGCAGACAGATATTCCTCATTCGTATGCAGCGAAAAGCCGTGCTGCAGGGAATTGCCGCCAACACCGGCACCGTGAGTGACCTGAAGCAGCGGCACACCCGCCGCATCCAGACCGCGCGCAACCGCCACCATCTGTTCGATCGAGATTTGTTCGCGCTTGGCATGCATGCCATCGCGCAGAGACATATCGTGAAGCAGGACCTTGCGGCCCTCAAGATGCGATTTCATCAGGCCTTCTCCTCCAACATCGCATGATCCGGGGCAGAAACCATCCGCTCAGCAAAAAATTCAGCGGTTTGCACCGCGGTTGCGGTCATAATATCAAGGTTTCCGGCATATTTCGGCAAATAATCCCCCAACCCTTCGACCTCGACGAAAATGGACACTTTATTTCCGTCGAAGACCGGGCCATTGACCAGCCGATATCCCGGAACATAGCGTTCCACTTCGGCCACCATCGCAAGGACGGATTGGCGTATCGCATCCTGATCGGGAGCAGTTTTGGTCAGGCAGTAGATCGTATCGCGCATCATCAGCGGAGGTTCCGCCGGATTGACAATGACCAGTGCCTTGCCGCGATCTGCACCACCAACCTTAGCGACTGCACCCGAGGTCGTATAAGTAAATTCGTCCAGATTGGCGCGTGTCCCCGGACCAATCGACTTGGATGCGGCGGTCGCGACGATTTCCGCATAGTCCACAGGCTGTATCCGCGATACCGCATGAACCATCGGAATGGTTGCCTGCCCGGCACAGGAGATCATGTTGACATTATTTACCCCGCTCGCAGCGATTGCTTCAAGATTGACAGGCGGGCAACAATAGGGACCGATGGCCGCAGGCGTCAGGTCGATCATCAACACACCAAGCGCATTGAGCTTGGCCGAATTTTCCGCGTGAACATAGGCCGATGTCGCGTCAAAGGCGATCTGCACACCATCAGCCGCGACATGAGGCAGCAGCCCGTCAACACCCTTGGCGGTTGTCTTGAGCCCCATCGCCTCCGCACGCGCAAGCCCGTCAGATGCAGGGTCGATACCAACCATCCATAATGGTTCGAGCACCTTGCTCCGCTGAAGTTTGTAGACAAGATCGGTGCCGATATTGCCCGATCCGATAATGGCGCAACCTATCTTGCTCATTCCTTCATATCTCCTTGTGCTTTGGCACCGCCAAGGTGGCCGGGCGGATTTTCGCCGACAGTCTTTCCGCCAATCGCATAATGTTCGGGAACAAGCTCGTGGATAACGACGCGCACGGCCCCCACGGGCGCCGCCATCGTTTCCGATACAGCCTGGGTAACCGCAGCCACCATTGCCCGCTTCTGGGCTGTGCTGCGCCCTTCCATAATTGTCACTTCAACTATCGGCATTACTGGCCCTCCCCGACAAAACGGACAGAAACATCACCCAGCCCCTGAAACCGCGCGCAGACATTATCTCCGGCCGAAACAAGATGCGCCTCACACGCCCCGCCGGTCAGGATCAGCGCGGCGCCTTCAAGCCGCTCGCCCCGTTCTTCCAGCCACTTTGATAACATCATGATCGTGCGCGCCGGATGGCCAAGCACTGCGCCCGATGCCGCCTCGCCAACAATCTCACCATTCTTCAGCACAACCATGCCGATGGTCCGCAAATCGATATCGGCAGGCCGCAGCGGGCGCCCGCCAATCACGTAGCGGGCGGAAGAACTGTTATCTGCAACCACACTGGGCAAGTCGAATTTGTAATTGGCATAACGAGAGTCGATGATCTCTATCGCTGGCACGATGAAGTCGGTCGCGGCCAAAACATCGGCTTCGCTGCGCAATGGTCCGGAAATCTCCGGCTTCATGACAAAGGCGATTTCCGGTTCAACCCGCGGCCGCGCCAGCAACCCGGTCGAACAGGTGCCGCCATCGGGCACTGCCATATCGGCCATCAGAAATCCGAAAGTCGGCGTATCGACCTTCATCTGCTCCATCTTCGCGCGCGAAGTCAGGCCCGCCTTGTAACCGACCAGGCGGCGGCCCTGCCCCTGCCAACGTTCGCGAAGGGCATCCTGCACCGCATATCCGCAAGCAATATCGAAACCGTCATGCTCTGCCGTCGGCAGTGTCAATGTGCCGCCGCTTGTCTGCGCATGGTCAACCTGCGCGGCGATAGCGTGTAATTGATCGGCCGAAAGGGTAATGCTCATCGAAACGATACCTCACAGCTGCCTAATCCGCCAAAATAGGCCATGACATGATCTCCAGCGGCAACCGGAATCAGCGCTGCCAGCGAACCAGACAGGACGACCTCGCCCGCATGAAATGTGACCCCCAGTTCGCCCAGCCGGTTTGCCAGCCAGACGACAGAATTGACCGGCGAGCCCTGCACAGCGGCCCCGACGCCAGTTGCAACCGGCTCGCCGTTCTTTTCGATCAGCATCCCGACCAGCCCCAGATCGACATCGCGCGGATCGACCGGCGCATCGCCAAGCACATAGGCGCCGCAGGAAGCATTGTCCGAGATAGTATCCTGAATGCGGATATCCCAGTTTTCGATACGGCTATCGACAATTTCAAAACAGGGCAGGATATGCGATGTCGCAGCCAGCACATCCACCGCCGTCAGCCCCGGCCCTTTCAGATCCCGTTTCAGGACAAAGGCAATCTCGCCCTCAAGGCGTGGCTGGATCATACTGTCCACACCAAGCACAGCGCCGGTCAGATTGTGCATACTGGCAGTGAGCTGCCCGAAATCAGGTTCAAACACCTGCATCATATCCTGCACAGCTTTGGAAGTGACGCCGATCTTCTTGCCCACGATATTGTCACCTGTGGCCACCATCCGGGATACCATACGCTCCTGAATGCGGTAACCATCTTCAATCGTGATGCCCGCCACACGATCACGCAGGGGCTTGATGGTAGAACGGCCAGTCAGCGCGTCGAACAATTCGTCGCCATAACGCTTGATCGTGGAATTATCCAACACCATTACAGCTTCACACAGATATTGCGCAGTTCGGAATAGAATTCCATACTGTGCACACCGCCTTCACGCCCGATGCCCGACTGCCCGACACCACCAAAAGGTGTCCGAAGATCGCGCAGAAACCAGCTGTTAATCCAAGTAATACCTACATTTACACGGTCGGCCATACGGTGCGCGCGCGAAAGGTCACGGGTCCAGATGCTTGTCGCCAGACCATATTCGGTATCATTGGCCAGAGCGACAACCTCGTCCTCGCTGTCGAAGGGCGCGATATGGCAGCACGGGCCGAAAATTTCCTCATGCAATATGGCGCTGTCTGCTGGCAGGCCGGTCCAGATCGTCGGCTCCACCCAGGAACCATCCGATAGCGGAGCCGGTAAATCGGGAACCCCGCCGCCCAGAACGATATTCGCCCCGTCGGCCCGCGCCTTTTCATAATAGCCCAGCACCTTTGCCCGATGCTCCTGACTAATCAGTGGCCCGAAACTGGTTTTTGAATCCATCGGATCACCGGGGCGCAACTGCGATACCTTCGCCGCCAATGCCTGCGTGAATTTATCAAACAGGGGCCGTTCAACATAGAGCCGCTCAGTCCCCAGACATACCTGCCCGCAATTGAGGAAGACGGAGCGCATAATGCCATCAACGGCGGCATCCAGATCGGCATCGGCAAAGATGATACCGGCATTCTTGCCGCCCAGTTCGAAGGAAACATCGCGCAAACCGTTGGAGGCCGCTTTCATGATCGCTTCGCCGGTTCGTGTTTCGCCGGTAAAGGTGATTGCATCCACGCCGGGATGCCGTGTCAACCATTCACCAGCAGCATCGGGGCCGCGACCCTGAACAACATTGTAAACACCCTTGGGGATGCCCACGCTGTTCATCACTTCGCCCAGCAGCGCCGCCGTGGCTGGCGTTTCCTCGGAAGGCTTGACCACCACCGTATTGCCGCAGGCAAGCGCCGGAGCGACTTTCCAGGTCATCAGCAGGAAGGGCGAATTCCACGGACTGATGACCGCGATAACACCCTTTGGTTTGCGAATCGCATAATTAATCGCACCCGCGCCATCGGGGGTTGATGTCTGATAACTTTCTGTCGGAAAATTCTTCACCGCATCGGCAAAAGCTTTGAAATTAGCCGCGCCGCGCGGAACAAAGGCGTGCGCCATCATCGAGCGCGGCTGGCCTGTATCGGCCATCTCAGCCTCCACGAACTCATCAAACCGATTGCTGATCTCGTCCGCCACCGCGCGCAGCAATTCGGCGCGGTCTTCCTGTGAATAGCCAGCCCACGGCCCGGTGAGCGCCGCACGGGCAGCAGCGACGGCAGTATCGACTTCCACCTGTCCGGCAGAAGCGACATGGCCGATCAGCGTTCCGTCATGCGGACGCCGATTCTCGAAGCTCTCACCACTTGCGCTGGAGACATATTCGCCGTCAATAAAATGCCTGAACTGAACAGCCTCACCACTACAGGCCGTATGAGCAGGCTCTACAATATTGACCGATTTCACACTGGTAGTCATGTCGATCCCCAACTTTACCATGAATGCCTGCCCCACCCTTGCGGAAGCACCTATCCAAATATCCTGCGGCACCGCACTGATCTGAAGTCTCGCGCAAAGAGCTGGCAGAGCCATTATTCTCGAGATTATTTGATAATCTCGCAATAATGGCTGATCGAGTCAACCGCTAATTGGGCGTCAGGGCAGACATTCTGTCCTATCCGGAATATGATATTATCGCATCGTCCATGCGTAATTCTCGTCCCGGTTGCCATTCGATCCGCGGAGCGGATATGCAGGGCGGCAAATCGCCCCGAATCACCCTGGGAAGGGAGACTTGGCAGCCGATCTTTGAAACGCCGTATCAGGGGCAAAAGTGGCCGATCACTCAACCATAATTAGTGACAGCGCAGCCAGCGCGGACAGGGAGCCAAAGACGCTCGTTCATTCGGCCTATCTCGCATTGCGCAAGGACATAATCGAAGGCCAGCTGCCGCCAGGATCGAAGCTGAAGGTCGAAGCCCTGAAGGAAATTTACAAGGTGGGCGCAGGAACCCTGCGCGAGGCACTGTTGCTGCTCGCGTCAGATGCGTTGATCGTCATTCAGGGGCAGCGCGGCTTTCGCGTCGCTGAAATGTCGCCTTGCGATTTCAGGGATATTACCGAAACACGAGTAGTGCTGGAATGCCATGCGCTGCGTATGTCGATACTATCGGGCGGAGATGCGTGGGAAGCATCGCTGGTCGCTGCCTTCCACCTGCTCGGCCGGGTCGAACAGCGTCTGGGCGATCACCCTGACGATATGTTCGAGGAATGGGAAAACGCGAACAAGGCCTTTCACGAAGCGCTGATTGCAGGCTGCGATTCCGCCTGCACACGGCGTTTTCTTTCGATCCTCTACAATCAAGCGGAACGCTATCGCCGCGTTCTGTTGCCCAATCGCCCGAAATCCAGAAATGTTCATCGCGAACATGAAGCCATTTTTGCCGCGACGATTGACCGCGATGCTGACGCCGCAACCGGATTTCTGGCCGATCACATCCGTTTCAACCTGCAGAATCTCAAGAAGTTTTCAGACGCAATACCTGACACGCTGGCCATCTGATTCCAGCAGACGACGATACAGGCAACCACCTCCAAAAGCCGGGGCAGACACAGCGTATAATAAAAAACTCAGGCGCGCTGCGTATCCGGGGCCTGATTGGCAGCACGCAAACGCGCCAGCCAAGGCATCCGTCCATAGGGTTCAAGCACAATATCCGATAAGGGGCGCAATTTGCAGGCCAGCATGATCCCCATTTTCATATCTTCCGGTAATACATGATCCATGCTGACCGGCCCTGCCGCCTCCCAGCCGCCCTCGTGGACCTGCACCCGGCACACACCGCACCCTCCGCCCAGACAGCCAGAGGATAATGGTTTGCTGACAGAGCGTGCCATAGCCTGAAGGACAGTTTCACCGGCCACACAGGAGAATGCGACATCGCAGCTTGGAACCCGGACCAAGAAACTCTTGCCGCCTGTCACCGGCTGTTTTCCTTTTTCAACCAATATTGAAGCTGACGCCGTGTTATCCCCAGCAGCGTGGCGGCCTCGGATATGTTGTTTTCTGCGCGGCGCATCGCCTCCCGGATCAGCCGTGCCTCATGCTGTGCCATCGTCAGATTATCAGTTTCGCGCAATACGCGGTCAATCGGATCATCAAGGTCAGCATTATGAACCCGTCCCTCGTCATCGACGACAGCATGGGGCCGATCATCACGGGCTGCCTTGGGAAACAATATATCCGCATCAATCCTCCCGCCAGGCGGAGTAAGGATTACACCGCGTTCGAGAATGTTCTCCAGCTCACGAATATTGCCCGGCCAGTCATGGACCTGCAGTGCCTGCATGGCCCTGTCTGACAAGCCATGCACCACCTTTCCATGGCGTTCGGACAGGCGCGCAAGTAGTGCATCCACAAATAGCGGAATATCATCCACCCGATCGCGTAATGGCGGGATTTCAATGGGGTAGACATTGATCCGGTAGAGCAAATCCTGCCGGAAGCGCTTTTCAAAAACTGCAGCGGCCAAATCTGCATTGGTCGCTGCAACCAGTCGGACATCAACCTTGCGCAGGCGGTCACCGCCGAGCCGCTCGACCTCGCCAGTCTGCAACACACGCAGAAGCTTGACCTGCGCAGCAAGAGGCATATCGCCGATTTCATCGAGAAACAGCGTCCCGCCATCGGCACGTTCGAACCGGCCCGGACGAGGGCGCTGCGCCCCTGTATAGGCACCCGTGTCAACTCCGAACAGTTCACTCTCGATCAACTCGTGAGGGATCGCACCGCAATTGATAGCGATAAACGGCGAGCCACTGCGCGGGCCATTATCATGCAACCACCGTGCAAACACCTCCTTGCCGACACCTGTTTCACCGGTAAGCAGGACGGTGATCGGGCCTGTTGCCGCCTTGCGCAGCAAATCAAAGGCATTTTCAAAATTCCGGGACCGGCCGATCAGCGATCCGGCTTCTGGATCACGGCGAAGAAAGGATCGCAACTGGCTGATTTCTTCGGCCATTTTATCCATCTCGTCCGCGATATCATCTGGCAGAAATGCCCGAAGTTGAGGGTCGTCATCAGCCAGATTTTCAGCCGTATCTGCGATAATATAACAGCAAGGATCGCCCTTGCTGCGGCACATTGTTTCACGAAAAACGACCCGGCGCCCCAAATAAGAACTGACATAGCCGGAAGCATAGCCAATCTGGCTCCAGCAGGCACAGATTTCACCAACCCCGAAAGTTTCGGTGTGTACTTCGGCTTCCCAACTGTCGGTCCACCGGAATTCGCCGCGAAAGATGCCCTTGTCCAGATCGAGTTCACTGGATACCGTTTCAACCTTTACCATACCCTCCAGACTATGCAGCCTGGCTCCGAGCAGGAACATATCCTCAAGCGTAGCATCGCCGACCAGCTTGCGCGCAAGTTCTGCATCCTGAACGCCAGAATCATAGCCCATCCGCATCAGCAAGGCGCTTGCACGGTCCACACCCAGGGACCGGATCAATTCGTTGCGCAATGCGCCCAATGATCGTGAATGCAACAGCAACATACGCTGCTCGTCGAGCCAAATCGATCCGCGATCCGCATCGAAACGCAGCCGTGACCAAAGGTCTATTTGCTCCGAAGCATCCGTGATTTGCTTACTCTCCATCCACTTTTCTCGCCGTGGGCATCCGTCATGTGGGAAGCCTTTTTGCCGACGATAGCGCCAAAAATTCTCAGATGCGCCTAAAAAGCGGACTGCGCACCTGCTGCGCGTCAGCTGCCGAGAAGAATTTCTCGGTATAAATATCGCGCTCGAACAGGCGGCCCTGCATGAGCGTAGCAACGCAGGCCTCAATCATTGGCGGTGGTCCGCACAGATAGGCCTTGTGACCGCGAAAGTCATTTTCAAATGCCTCCCGCACTGCATCATGCACAAAACCGCGAAATCCGGTCCAGCCAGAATCGGCCGGCTCATCCGAAAGGGCGGGGATATAACGGAAATTCTCATGCGCTCCGGCCAGGGCCTCAAGCTTTTCGTGATAGTAAAGTTCGCCACGGGACCGCGCACCATAGACCAGAGTGATGGGCAGCGTTTCCCCCTCGTCCAAAAGATCAAGGATCATGGAATGCGGGCTGGACAGGCCGGAGCCGCCAGCCAGAAAGAGCATCGGCACACGGGCGGATTTGCGCACGAAAAAGCGCCCATATGGCCCCGAAATACGCAAGCGGTCACCCTCCGCAAGCTCCTCATGCAGCCAGGTTGTTGCAACACCGCCCGGAACCTTACGGATGTTAAGTTCGATTTCGTTGCCACTGGCCGGATCGTTGGCCAGGGAAAAGGCCCGGACCGTCCTGTTCTCACCGGGAATCTCGAGATTTACATACTGGCCGGCCTGAAATTGCAGAACCCGGTCGAGCTTGAGATGAATTGCGCGGATCGTGGGAGTTACCTGCTCGATACGGATGACCTCTGCATCGAAATCTTCCACCGGAATGCTTTGCGCATCGGGATCTTCTTCAATCTCCGCCTCGATCACGAGGTCGCTCTCAAGCTGCGCGCAGCAGGCCAAAGTCAGCCCTTCATCCCGTTCAAAATCCATCAGCGCGAAGGTAGACGCCTCGCCATGATCGACTTCACCATCGGTGATCCGGATCTTGCACGTCGCACACAGTCCGTGGCAGCAGGCATGGGGCAACCATATGCCCGCACGCAGGCAAGCATCCAGAATGGTTTGTCCCTCGGCAACCTCAAGCGTGTCACCTGTTGTTTCGATTGTCAGCGTATGTGACATCAGATTCCCATACCGCCGAGACCGTCGAGACCAGGGGTCGTGAAGCGAAGCGCATCCTTGTGGATGATACCATTATCCGCGATCGTCGCTGCACAATCCGGGCTAAATGGCTCATCATTGCGGGTCCAGACCGCCTTGCCCCAATCGATCTGGGCCCAGTCAGGGTGGCTGCCAAATGCATCACCCAGCGGTCCGGCCAGAAAATCACCGAACACCATGTCGGGCGCAAGCGGCCAGGCATAGGGCGACGCAAACATCATATGCCCATTCCACCCCGCATAGACAATGCGGGCACCGTGGAACTTTGCCTCGCCATCGGAAGGTTCAAACTCGTATTCACTGATCGCTCGCACGCTCACTGGTTTCTCCTCGGCTGGTCAGGAATTGGTCTTGGCAAGGCCGCGCCAAAGGTTAAAATTGGTTTCATCCTCCGATCCGGAGAAGAGGCCGCTATCCTTGCCCGGATTGATCCGCCAGAAATCAAGCGCTGCCGCCGCCGGATCGAAACCCTCTGCACTCGGATCGCAA
>CAZWEY010000014.1:24264-25758 GCA_964632055.1 uncultured Sphingomonadaceae bacterium | reverse complement strand
CCTTTCGTTCTTTGTTTATTGTGCCGGTCGTGGAAAATCGCTGGGCTGTGATGGTGCCCCCGGCCAGCGTACGTTCAATTCAGTGGTCATCGACGTGCCGGCATCCCGCCACGGGGCGAGGTGGACGACCTTCATCTCCCGACGCGCGATCTTCCAACCGCCTTCAGTGTGGCGGTACGTGTCGAGGTAGCGGACCGCGCCCATGCAAGTTTCTGTTCCAAGACCGAGCTCGAGATGCGCCATTACGACGCCTTTTGCGTGGTCAGGTTCGGGAAATTCGAGATGCACGTAATGGAACGTGTGGACTGTCTGGCCCATGTGCGCGCGGGCTTCCCGAAGGAAGCTCAGGATGCCTTCGCGGCCTGTGGCGCCATTGAAACCTGAAGACACGAAGGCCGCATCGGGCGTGAAGCAGTCGGCTAGCCGAGCGAAATCGTCATCGTCCGTCGCGAGGAAATACCCCGCGACCAGATCCTGCAATTCTGCACGATCTTCCAGTCGGCGAATCCGTTCTTCCAAGCTAGCCACCTGTAAACTCTCCCGTTGACTGTGGAGACTAGCTCCAAATAGCCATCAGTCAACAGAGAAGTTGACCGTCAACATAGAAGTTGAAAGAGCGCGAGTAAGTGCTAGGATCTGCAGATGGAAATCGTATCGCTGGATCAGCTCCGAGCCCATGCGCAGTCCCGTATTGGCCGCGATGACGGACCGAATCTGGACGACACTGGACGAGCATTGATCACGCTTGGCGTTGCTGTCTCGGTGACTTCGTTGGATCGAACCTCGGTCGAAAAGACGATCGGGGCAGCGATGGATTGCGGTGCTAGTCCCACCCAGGTGCAAGAGGTCATTGCCTTGGTCGCGGGGTTGGGCGTCCACTCGCTGATGGTGTCGCAAGTCGCCGTGCTGGAGGCCGCCAAGCTTCGCGGGTTGTTGAATGACGAGGCGAAGCTGGACCCGGAGCGCGAAGCCCTGTGGGTTCGCTATGTTGGCGACGATCCGTTCTGGGATGGATTTGAGCGCTTCAACCCAGGCTTCCTTGCCGCCATGTTGCGGCTCTCGCCGGACATCTTCACGGCCTTTTTCGAATTCTGCGCCGTGCCGTGGAAAAGCGGTTCGGTGCGTGCAAAGCTCAAGGAACTGATTGCTATGGCCTGCGATGCAGCGCCGACGCACCGCTTCGCGCCGGGCTTCTATCTCCACCTGGAAAATGCGCTTGCGCTTGGCGCAAGCCGACAGGAAGTCCTGGAGACGCTCGCGATCGCTTCTTCCGCTCCCGCTCACACGGGTACGGCGTGACGTCCTACCATTCCAGCTTCACATTTTCTGCCGAGGAGATGATGCCCGAATTGTAGATCGGGTTGCATCCTTCGGCGAGCCGGAACTGCGGGATGTGCTTGAGCCACTCCTGGAGGGTCACGGTCGCCTCCATCCTTGCAAGGTGTAGCCCGACGCAACGATGCGGCCCCCCTCCGAACGTCGAGTGCTTCGGCA
>CAZWEY010000014.1:0-24254 GCA_964632055.1 uncultured Sphingomonadaceae bacterium | reverse complement strand
CAGGCGTTCCCAATCCAGGTTGAGTGGATCCGGGTTCTCGTTCGGATCGAGACCCGGCAGTTGGGTCGGGATCAAAATCATGTCCCCGTGCTTCAGCTCGACACCCCGATAGGTCTGGTCATGGGCTACCATGCGGGCTTCCGAGACGACGGGGAAGCGACGGAATAATTCTTCGACGCCCCTGCGCAGCTTTAGGTCATCGCCTTGGACCTCAGCGACCTTTTCCGGGTGCCGTGCGAGGTAGATCATCATGAAGCTGAGGAAATTCACGACCGTGTCGAGGCCACCAAGCAGCAGCAGCGAAATGAGGCCCAGTTCCTTGTCGTGTGGCATCGGCTCGCCGTTGATCGAACCGTTGACGAGCGTCGTGATCAGATCTTTGCCCGCACCGCCTTTGCGCGCTGCAATGATAGGCTCGACATAGGCAAAGAATCCCTGGTTCGCCTTGTCGAGGCACTCAGCCATTTCCTCTGGAGTATTTCCGCGCGGGCGCGTCATGTCTTCGGCAAAAGTGGCGAGCTTTGGCGCGTCTTCCATGGGGAGGTCGGCTAGCGCCATAAACACCCTCACCGGGAATATTTTCGCGTAGTCAGCCGCAAAATCGCACTGGCCGTTCGGAGCGATTTGCTTGACCAGTTCGGCTGCGGCCTTTCGGACCAAGTCTTCCAACTCACGAATGCGAGCTGGGTTAAGCGCGCTGTCGAGCAACTTGCGGTAAGGGGTGTGCTCCGGCGGATCCATGCGGGTCGGCACCATGGCGTATTTCTCGCCGGCCTCCTTTGGCAGGAAGATTACTTCGCTCGAAAAGCGCTTGGGGTCCTCGTAAATTTCTTTCACCACCGGTCCCTTCATCGCGATCCAGTGGCCGCCGGTGAACGGTGTCCAGACGAGATCGGGGGCATCTCGTGTCAGTTCGATCCACGCCTCGTGCACGCCCTGCTCGATACCGTCGAGCGCATACATGTCGATCTCGCGCACCAGCGCATCGGGGACATGGCCAGGCTTTGGCGCGCGGGCGCGGGCGATGGGTGAAGTGTCAGTCATGGCGAACTCTTCCTTGGACGAGATTAGCTGATTTCGGGATCAATGACGGCCTTGATGACTTGTCCGCTCGCAGTTGCATCGAGAGCTTTTGCGGCATCCCCAATGCCAAACCGGTGTGTAATCAAGCCGCCTAGCGGCACCTTATCCTGGCACCGCACGGCGAGGTGCAACGCCCCGTGATAATGCTTCGGCTTCGGGAAACTCGCACCCGCTATGGTAAGGTTCTTGGTACTCAGATCGCGCGGTGAAATCGGTTGCTGCCCGATGGCTCCCCACAAGCCGAGAATGACGTAGCGACCGTGAATCCCTGTGAGGTTCACCCCTTCCGGGAAAGCCTGCAGCACGCCAGCCGCTTCCACGACCACATTGGGGCCATGTGGACCGCAAATGTCGTAGACCTGTCGGCGGCGCTCGTCGGCGCTGTTCATCAGTGAAACGGTCGCGGTCGCGCCCAATGATTTAGCCGCCTCCAGCCGCGCCGGATGGACATCTACCGCCACGATCTGGCTTGCACCCATCTGAGCCGCAACGAGGACTGCAGCCAAGCCGACCGGACCAGCCCCTTGGACCACCACCGTTTCCCCGACGCGGACAGGGCCGCAGCGGTCAAAGCCCCGCAACACCGTCGGCAAAGCACATCCGAGCGCCAGCACCGCGTTTACATCGGCATGGTCCGGCACTCGGAAGAACGCCAGCCCGTTTGGCAGCCAGGCGAAGTCCGCATAGCTGCCCCAATTGGGCTTCTCGGCATGCTCGAAAAATTGCGAATTCTCGCAGGGTGTTTCTTCGAGGATGGTGCAGCTGTGACAGCGATGGCACAGCGTGATCGGGGCCCAATAGACCAAATCGCCCACTTTGACCGGCTCTCCGGCATAGTCGGTGGAGACGCCCGGACCGAGCTTCTCCACGCGGCCGACGCCCTCGTGGCCGAGGATGATGGGGAAGGGCATGATGCCGGCTTCGCCACTGGTAATATGGACGTCACTGCCACAGACGCCGCCCGCAATGACGCGGACCAGCGCACCACCCGGTTCCGGGTCGAAGACTGGCACATCCCATGTTTCGAGCTTGTTCGGCTCCACCAGGACACATGCCTTTGCCGTAGCCATCTTTCCTCTCCTTGCACGGACCTTTGCCGCGTTTTTTCCCGTTAGACCGGCATATTAACCTTGGGGCAAACCTCAATGGCCAGCCGTCGCAGCGATTCCTCCCAAGGCTTGGGATCGTCGAGACTGTCATGCTGGTTGGCGACGATCTGGCCCCAGCCCCCTACCTTGTCGGCGAGTCCTTCTAGCTTCTCGATAACAGTTTCGGGAGAGCCGCACAGGATGACGTGATCGATCAGGAAATCCTCGTCGATCGCATCGGGCGTGATATCCACGCCGCTGTCGGCAATGATCCCGTTAAACAGGCCGAACTTGACGTAGATTTCCTTCAGATAATGGTGCCAGGTGCGCATGAGACCGGTCTTGCGGACGAGACGCTTCGCCTCGGCATCCGTATCTGCGATGAAGATGTCGCGACACACGCGGAAACGTTTCCGCTCCGGCTTATGTCCCGCCTTTTCCATGGAACTGGCCCAGGTTTCCCAGTGCGCGCGCATCTGGGGCGTGCCGCCGAAGAAGGAGATGGGGCTGTAATTGCGCGACCCTGCGAACTCCATGGACTTGGAATTCTGCGATAGCGCCGTCACGGCGATTTCTAGGTTCTCACGACCACCATAGGGAGAGTTGTCTGCCAGTTCGACCCAGTACTCCGGCATAGTCTCGGGTCCGGGAAAGCCTGCCTGGAAGTATTGTCCCTTCTCCTTGAAGGGCTTGCGCTCCCAAACCTTTTCCATGAGCGCAAGCGCTTCCAACTGCATTGGCGGAAGGGGTGAGATGCTGTCGAATCCATGGAGGATCGCGTCGGTGTGATGGCCTCCGGGGCCAACGCCTAGGAAGTAGCGTCCTTCCATGACCTGGCTGAGCCAGCCCACACGGATCGCGAGCGTTGCCGGATCGTGATAGGGCAGCAGGTGCGCCATCGGGGCGAAGCGGATCTGCTTGGTGGTCTGGGCGCAGGCGGCGATGATCGCATCGGGCATCGGGATGTTTTCCCAGCCCAGCGTATAATGCTCGCCGATCATGTAATCGGAAAATCCTGCTTCATCCGCGATCCGCGCGATGTCGAGCGCCCAGTCAAAAACCTGGCGCGCCGTGCGCTGCGGGGGATTGTAAGGCGTCATGAATATGCCGCACTGCATGGGCATCTGATCTCTCCTGAAGTGTGTTCTTGTCTTGTCAGCGCACGCTCAAACTAGTGTCCCCTCCTTGTCCTTGATCGCGAACTTCGGCGCAATCTTCGCCATGAATTCGGTAAGTTCATGGTTATTCTCGTCAGGCTCGAGATGGCCCTGCCCGAACATCAGGAACAGGTCGTTGAAGCCGAGCTTGTCATGCGCTTTGCCGATGCGGTCGATGATCTCGTCAGCAGAGCCGATCAGCACGTTGGGCGGACGCTGGCCCATCGGAATGAACCACTCATTCCAGAACCACATGTGTTCCTGCATCAACTGTTCTTGCCGCTGCCTGTCCGGCGTCAGCATCAGGAAGCCGCCCCAGGCGATGGAGTCGCCGCGGTCAGGCGTGTGACCGGCACGGATTGCACCGTCATACCAGCGGTCGGAAAGGTTCTTGCAGAAGTCGAGATCGTCCGCGAGCACGATCGGCGTGCCATTTTCGCGCGCCCACATGTCGACGGTGCGCATGGTGCCGGCAAAGCCACCGAAGATGCGCGGATGGGGATCCTGATAGCAGCGCGGCGCAATGCCGACCTCGCGGACGCGGCCATCCGCATCCTGGCCCTTGCCGAACTTGGCATAGGCGGGGTGGCCATCCGAGCCTTCGAGCGGCGGAAAATTCCAATGCTTGCCATGGTGGCTGAAGACTTCGCTGGTCCACGCCTTCTTGATCACCTGGATCGACTCTTCGAACACCTCACGGTTGAAGGTGTCCTGGTCGTCCTTCGCCTTGGCGTTGGCCGGGCGGGTGCAGCCGACGCCCTTGACGGCGGCGTAAGCATCGACCCAGCGCGCGTGATAGCCGCGCGTGAAGGCAACGTTGAGCCGGCCCTTGAGCATGTGGTCTAGCGTGGCGATCTCCTCGGCAACCCGCAGTGGGTTGTGGGTGGGGAGGGTGTAGCCCATCGCCGAGGCATACATGCGCTTGGAGTGCATGCCGACAAACAGGCTGAACATGCCGGGATGGTTGTTTGCCTCGAAGCCTTCGATCTGGAGGTGATGTTCGGGCTGCGCGTAGCTCGCATAGCCCAGTTCGTCCGCCAGCTGGACGTAGCCTTTCACTTCTTCGAGGAAGCGCTGGTAGAGATCCTTGCGCTGACCGGCCATGCCTTGCTCGATTTCGTGGCGGCGACCGACCACGCCAGTCTGCATAAGGTGGAATCTCATAAGCCTCTCCTCCGAAGCACGATCATATCAACGCCTATGTTGATAGCCAAGCCTTCTGCAAACTGTCAACCTTAGCGTTGACAGGAGGCTCTGCAGACCGCATTTCCATAAAAGACACGAGCAACAAGCGTTCGTATTGGAGAGGTAAAATGGCTGCTTTCGCACAGTGGAGCGAGGTGTGCACCATCGGCGACTTGCTGATTCGCAGCGCATCGCGTCACGCTGATCGCAAAGCCTTGGCTATGCCCGACTTCGAGATCACCTATGGGGAGCTGTTCGACCAGGCCGTATTGGTGGCGAAGGGCCTCATCGGAATGGGAGTGGAACCTCGCTCGCATATCGGCCTGTTCTGCAACAATGGCCGCGAATTCGTCACGGGCTTCTTCGGCGCCATGCTGGCTAACTGTGTCGTGGTGCCGCTCAATGCGCGTCACAAGGCGCACGAGCTGACCTACATCATCGACAATGCCAAGCTCTCGGTTCTCCTGAGTGCTGCGGAGGATACCAGCTATCTCGATTTCCGCGAGGTCATTGCCAGCGCCCTTCCGTCGCTCACCACGGCAAGGGGGACAAGCCTTTCTCTGCCTGAGGCACCTGGCCTTCGTCATGCCGTGCTCCTGTCAGGAGATGCTCCGCCCGGCTTCACCAGCATCGCGGCTTTCAATGAGGCAGGTGCAACAGTGAGCGATTCGGAGGTGGATCACCGCCGCAGATGCACGCGCCTCGTCGATATGGCGACCATCATGTACACCTCGGGCACTACCGCCAACCCCAAGGGCTGCATGCTGTCGCACGAAGCCATGACGAGAGGACCGGTAGAGCGTGCCAATGTGCGCTTCCGCTCTTGCGACCATGATGTCACGTGGGGCGGAGGGCCGCTGTTTCACATTGGCTCGCTTGCGCCTTTCCTCGGTTCGATTGGCTCTGCAGGCACCTATCTTTGCGATGTCTTCTTTGACCCGGCTCGGGCCACGGCGCTGATGAAGCGAGAGGGCGTCACGGCTTTTTGGCCCTGGTTCCCGGCGATTTTGCAGCCCTTGCTGGACCAGCCGGACTTCATCGAGGCCACCCGCAAGGTTCGCGCCATGCTGCTGATCGCGCCTGAGCCCTTGGTGCGGCGCGTCCAGGCCTTGTTGCCCGATGCGGAGATCATGCAAGCATGCGGCATGACCGAGACGGCCGGCATCTTTGCCGTCAGCGATCCCGACGAAGATGACGACCAGCGCGCCCGGACGCAGGGCAAGGCCGCGCCCGGCGTCGAGATCCGCATCGTCGACGTCGAAAGCGGCAAGGACCTTCCCGATGGATCAGTGGGAGAAATCCTGGTCCGAGGCTATTGCGTCACCAGTGGCTACTATCGCGACCCGGAAAAGACCGCGGCAGCAATCGAAGAAGGTGGCTGGCTACACACCGGAGACCTGTACGAACGAAGCCCTGACGGCACGCTGACCTTCCATGGACGGGCAAAGGACATGCTCAAGGTTGGTGGCGAGAATGTCGCCGCGATCGAGGTCGAGGCTTACCTGTGCAGCCATCCTGCCGTGAAGATCGCCGAGGTGGTCGGACAGGCCGATGCGCGGCTCGATGAAGTGCCGGTGGCCTTTGTCGAGCTACAGCCCGGCGCGTCAGCCACCGAGGAGGAACTGATCAGTCACTGCCGCGGTAACATAGCCAGCTACAAGGTACCCCGGGCGATCCATTTCATAGCCGGAGCGGACTGGCCGATGTCTGCAACGAAGGTCAACAAGGTTGTACTGCGTCAAAGGCTGAAGGGCCTGCTTGCCCGAGGCAACTCTCAGTGAAGCCGCATCCCGTCGAGGAATATCTTTGCAAAGGAGTCGGACACCTCGGCGGCGCTGTGCGCACCGCGCGGCTGGTACCAGCGGTGCGTCCAGTTCAACATCCCAAAGATCGCATTGGCCGCGATCGACACCGGTATGTCCGCCCGCATCTTTCCTTCGGCAATGGTCTGCGCAATGAGGTTCATCACGATGCGCTCGAACTTCCGGGTCTGGCCCGCGATTTCTCGCGACCACACGCTCTTCTCGCTCGCGATCCGCTCCATTTCCTCCTGAATGTAGACATACATGTGGGGATAATGCTCGTCATACGCGCGCATAAGCTGCGCGATGATGGCCTCAAGCTTTTGGAGCGAGTCCAGCGCCGGGTCCTCGGAGATCCGCACGCATTCGCTGATATTTGCGGCAACCCCGGTCCGAAGGATTTCGCGGAAAAGCTCCTCCTTGCTGCCGAAATAGTAATAGACCGTCGCGCGATCGAGGCCAGCCTTGTGTCCGATCTCCGCAAGTGTTGTCGCGCGATAGCCGCTCTGCTTGAACTGCTGCGCCGCGATGCCGATCAGCTCTTCCCGCTTCGCCATATATTCCGGGCTACCCTCGCTCAACGCGGACTGGCGGCGCTTCGAAATGTTCGACGTTTTGACCATGCGCGAGGGCCTAACGCTGCGCGCGCACATTTTCCACCCGTTTCTTCTCCCCTTTGACAAGAGGATTTCATGGCTCGTTTGCAGAACAAGGTCGCCATCATCACCGGGGCATCGCGCGGCATGGGGAGCTCGCACGCAAGGCGCTTTATTGCCGAAGGGGCGAGCGTCTTGCTGACCGACATCAACCCCGTAGATGGACAAGCCCTGGCCGACGAACTCGGCGCCAAAGCTCACTTTTGCGCACACGACGTGACCCAGAACGCTGACTGGCAGCGGGTAGTGAGCATGGCCGAAGAGCGGTTTGGTCCGGTCAGTGTGCTCGTGAACAATGCAGGCATACTTGGCCCGATTGCTACGACTGCGGAGATAACCGAAGCCGACTATCTCAAGGTGATCGCGATAAACCAGCACTCGGTTTTCCTGGGCATGCACAACGTCATTCCCTCGATGCAGAGGGCAGGGGGCGGATCCATCGTCAACATTAGTTCGATTGCAGGACTGGTCGCCAATTACGGTTTTCCGAGCCTCGCCTATGTCGGCAGCAAGTTTGCCGTGCGCGGCATGACGAAGGCTGCAGCTGTCGAATACGGACCGGACAAGATACGCGTGAACTCGGTCCATCCCGGCTTCATCATGACGCCCATGATGATCGAGGCTACGAACGAGGAAGGTGGCGATGCAACGGCCATGATCCCGCTCGGGCGGATAGCCGAGCCAGAGGAGGTGACCAATCTCGTGCTTTTTCTCGCCTCCGACGAGTCCTCCTACATCAGCGGCGCCGAGCATGTGATTGACGCTGGCATGACGGCCCAGTGATAGCCAAGGACATAGGCTGACCGCTGCCGCGTTTCACAGAAACATCGAGCTATTGCACGGGTGGATAATTTTGAGAGTGCGAGTTCCAAAAGCTATGTCTTGATCAGCCAGTTCCCATCTTCATCCTGCAGGGTGCGCCAGACTCTCCACAGCTCCTCCCGCGCCATTCGTCACGGTCAGTGCGTTTCGAGGAACACCGGGTTGGTATAGAACCACAGGTCGGACCAGGCATCTTCGCCGGGAAAATCCTGTTCCGGTTCCTGCTCCGAAGTATTCGTTCCGCGCAGGCGGATATATTCATTGCCTCGAGGGGCTTTGAGTTCTGCCTCTATGGTGACCCATTCGCCATCCCTTTTCCAGTCTGCCTCGGTAAAGCGAGCCGCAACCCTTGTGGTCGGGTTGCGGTCCAGATCAGGATCTGAAGTCCTGCCGGTCACAGACCCGCGGATCAGGTCCACACGATGAACACTCGGATTCTGGCCCTTTGCATTGAGACCAGAAGGATCGCGAAAACGAATGGTGAGGCGCAGTGGCTGGCCGGCTTTCGCCTTTATGGCGCCGCCCAGCTCCACGGGTGAATTGTCGTGTTGAATTTCAACGGCAGAGACCAAGTCGCCAGTGGTAACGAACAGCCTTCCGGCCCTGATGGCTTCCAGAATTTCCTGAGGGCTCTTGCGCGCGTGGACATAGGTCTTGGAATATTCTCCGGGCCAATAGTCCATCCCGCCTTCGCTCCAGTGAACATGGCTGTCTGAGTTGGCGGTGATCCACCAGCGACGCCCTTCCCCCAGCATTGAATCCCAAAACCCGCCAACCTTCGCGGTCATCTGGTCAAATCCGCCCATTGTCGGAAATTTGGTGTAAGCGCCGCGCATAATCCGCTTGGTGCCGAAATAACGGGCATAGGCTTCCGACGCCAGGCTGCCTTCGCCAGATGCCTGATGGCCTGGCGCACCCTCCATCCCTATTGCGATGTCAGGTGCAGCGTTGTTCCAGCTGCGCATTTCGCGGGGAGTGGTCTTGCCATAATCGCCCAGTCCAACAGCAGAACGCGATGGATGATGGGCAATCATCAGGGGCTTTTTTGCCTGTTTCTGAGCGGCGCGAAGGGCCTCGAGCATTTTGGGTTCGGTGTCTCTGCCAGGATCTTCGGGCCAGACTTCGCGGCTGTCATAGGCATGCTCGAGCATCTGCAGGCGCTCCGCTTCATCCTCTCCGGCAGGAATGATGATGCTGGAATGGTCAGCCGCAGGCGTGTTCAGCTCCATACCGAAAAATTGCACGACTTCCGGGACCAGCTCGCGGGAAAGCAGCAGTTCGGGGTAGGCCTTGTCGTGATGGACCTTGCTGTGGTTCGGCCCGCCATGATCGGTTGCCACCATCCACGAAAGGCCGAATTTTCTGGCCATCAGCGCATTCATCGGGATGGGATAGATCGCATCACCGCCAATTTTGGGTTCTGGCGGGTCTTTCTCCATGTCGTAACTGGTCGAGTAGCGAGAGTGGATATGATGATCGCCCGCCAGCCAGCGCGGGTCTCCGGCATCATGGGCCGGCTCGGGCATTGGCGCCGCCGGGCCACCATGCGCTGCCGCAGGCGCAGAGATCAGGGATAGAGCGAACAGAAACAGTGAGACCTTTCCACCAGCGGAAGCCATTTTCATCATCGAATGCTCCATTCAACCCTCATCGGGGCCAACAATCACGAGGTGAGCCGACCTGCGGAGAAATGAGAGAACCGGCATCCATTCGCAGCCGCAGCATAATCCCGGGCAAGCAGCCCGTGTCCGCGATAGGCGATACCTACACTCCATGACAAATACATGACAAATATGATACATTGAGATGTAAATCACTCGGAATAATTTTGCTGCATTGCAACATTTTTGTCACGGCAGGGTGACAGAAGCACTCCCTGAAAAGGTTTGGGCGCCATCGACATGGGCTCAAGCCTTGATTTTTCTCTCAGGGAGTATCGAAAATGATTAAGGTTTCTGCAAAGATAACAAGGTTTTTACTTGTTTCAACTTGTCTCATTCCATTCTCTACTGCTCACGCAGAAGAAGCTGCTTCTGCCGATTCCAGCGATTATACCAATGAAATCGTAGTCAGCGGCTCGATCTACGAGGCGCAACAGGCCGCAGTCGGTGAAAAGCGGGAAGCGATCAATGTGACCGATATCGCCTCCTCCGATTCCATGGGGCGATTCCCTGATGAAAACGCGGCTGCGGCCCTCGCCCGCCTGCCCGGCGTTGCCGTGCAACGCGACCAGGGCCAGGCGCGCTATATTCAGGTCCGCGGCGCCCCCAACCGCTGGACCACGGTGAGCATCGACGGCATCCCTCAGACTGGCGTGGACGAGGGCGGAACATCGCGTTCCTATCGTTTCGACTCGGTTCCCGCGGTGCTGCTGTCCGAACTGCGCATCAACAAATCCCTGACGCCGGATATCACGTCGGAAGCGATCGTCGCCAATGTCGACATGCGGACCTATTCGCCGCTGGCAGGCAAGAGCGGTTTCCATGCTTCGGGCGACCTCGGATATGGTTTCATGGATCTTGGCGACGGGGAACAGCGGCAAGGCTCTTTGCGGCTCAGCTGGTCGGGCGACGAATGGGGTGTTGCGCTGGCTGGCTCGCATTATCTGCGCAAGCAGGTCACCGACAACCGCGAGGCAGGCTATGACGAGTTCGGACCTACCGACATCGATATTCGCAACTACCGCCTCGAACGTTCGAATAACGGGCTCTACGGCACGGTGGAATATGCGCCGGAAGAGGGACAAAAATATTTCCTGCGTGGCATCTTCTCGGATTTCACCGACAAGGAACAGCGCAATGCCTACCAGATCGAACTGGAAGACGCTGTTTCGGGAACGCGCGGCTTCGAGACGGGCGACCTCGTCGGAGTTCCGGTCACCGGGGCGTTCAACGACGGGAAATATACCAACAAGAACTACATCGGCACCGCCGGGATGGAATATGACAGCGGCAACGGTTTCGGGCTGGATGGCGCGTTCAGTTTCACACGCACGGACAACAGTTCCTACCTCCCGCTGGCACAGGCCGCGACCAGCGGGCTCGACAATCTGTCCCTGCATTACGATCGCACCGGCGATCCGCGCTTCCCGATCGTAACCCTCTACAGCACCGAGGATTCCGGCAACGGCACGCTGGTCCGCGGGTCGCAGTTGTCTGGCTTTGATCAGACATCGCTGAATGCGCTGCGCGGCATCCTTCTCCCGATATATCAGAAAATCCGTTCGGACTCCTATGTCGGCAAGGTCGACTTCCGCAAAGATCTTGGCGAGACCGTGACCCTCAAGGGTGGCTTCACCGGGACCAAGCGCGATATCGCCGGCAATGTGATTGCCATTGGCGGCTATGAATCGCTGGCAGGCCTTGGCATTGATCCGACCGAATATGTCACGAGCAAGCCATGGGATACCGGCTTCCCGCTCGGTTTCTCGCTCAATTATGTCGATAATGTTAGCCTGACCAGGGATATCGAGGCAGCGATGGCGGCCAATGATATCGATCCGAAGGACTATGCAGCCCCTTCAGGCTTTTATGACCAGAAGGAAACCCTCTGGGCGGGTTACATGCTGAGCGAGTTCGATCTGGGACAGCTCTTCATCTCTGCAGGGCTGCGCGGGGAATATTACAAACTGAAAAACACCGGCACTGCTCTGGGCAACCGGCTTACCGTCAGCGACAGCTATTTCGACCTCTTCCCCAGCGTCAACATGCGCTACAAGGTGTCGGATGATTTTGTGCTGCGCCTGGCCGGTCAACGCGGCATCTCCCGCCCGGCATATGCCGCCATTCGCGTCAGCACGGGCATCAATGACGCCAGTGGCACCATTTCCGGCGGCAACCCCTATCTCAAGCCGGAAACGACCTGGGGCCTGGATGCAAGCGCAGAATATTATCTGCCCGGCAATGGCCTGCTGTCTGTGGCGGGCTTCTATCGCAGCGTCGATAATGTGCTCTATTCGAGCACCCGAGTATTCGGTTCGGACCTCTACAACAGTGGCGGCCTGGATCGCTCAGACTACCTGCTGACCTCCACCTTCAATGGCGGCAAGGGCAAACTATACGGTGTGGAATTCAATGCCCAGCACCAGTTCACATCCCTGCCCGGCTTCCTTGGTGGCTTTGGCATTCAGGCCAATCTGACCTTGCTGGATGGCGATTTCAATCAGCTGCAGTCTGACGGCAGCATCATCAAATCGGCCTTCCCCGGAATGTCGAAGACAGTTCTGAACGGATCGCTGTTCTACGAAAGAAACGGGATTTCTGCGCAGGTCAGCTATCAATGGCGGGACAAGTCGCTCGACACGCTGGGCGGACTGGGCGCAGGGGAATCCCGCGACGCCTATGAAAATCTCGATGTCACCTTGCGTTACGCAATCAATGACAATTTCACCATCTATGCCGATCTCGCCAACCTGACGAACGAGCATTATGTGGCCTATTCAGCCTCGAATGCGACGCCAACCGAAGTGGAACAGATAGGTTCGCGCTATATGTTCGGCATTCGTTTCCAGTATTGATTGCTTTGCCCGACCAGGGGCAGAGGTGCAGCTCTCTTTGAGCAGCGCCTCTGCCTCGCCGTGCACCACCCTTGCGCCGGAACCTTCGCGAGATGCAGGTCTGGCCCGATTTCAAGGACAGGAAATCAACATGCGCCGGATCACGATGTCACTGGCCGCTCTGCTGCTCGTTGCTGGCTGCAAGCAGGCCATGCCGCCTGAGGCTGCCGCAGCTGCAAGCGCCGACAGCACCGCTTCTCATAACCGCGAAGCGCTGGAAGATCCGCGCCGCCTGATCGATCTGCAAGGTGGCGTCAATTTCCGCGACCTGGGCGGTTATCGCACCGAAAATGGCAAGATGGTGAAATGGCAGACTGTCTATCGTTCGGGCACGCCCGGCGGACTTACCGAAACCGACCTCAGCAAGCTGGCGAAGCTCGGTATTCGCACTGTTTGCGACTTTCGCTCAAACGAGGAAAGGGCGCATGAGCCCAATCCCTATGTGGCGGGCAATCCTGATGTGACTTACTGGACCCGGGACTATGCAAATGTATCTGGCTCAGGCGATCTGGCCAAAGTGCTGTTTGCCGAGGATGCCAGCCCTGAAAAGACCCGCGCCAGCATGATCCAGCTTTACAGGCAGTTGCCCGAAAGCCAGGCAGATTCCTATGCGCAAATGTTCCGGTTTCTGGCCGAAGGCAAAGTGCCGCTGGCATTCAACTGCACTGCAGGCAAAGATCGCGCCGGAACGGGAGCAGCCCTCGTTCTGATCCTGCTTGGAGTGCCTCGCGAGACCGTGCTCGCCGACTATGCTCTTTCCGACAAGCTGGTCGATTACAAGGCCCAGATCGCCAAGAGCACAACAGGCAACACGGCCTATGCCGCCCTTGCCAAAGCGCCTTTTGAAATAGTCGAACCTCTCATGAAATCTGATCCTGCCTATCTGTCTGCAGCACTGGATGCGCTAACGGAAGAATATGGCTCGATAGATGGCTTCATTGAGAAACGCCTGGGGGTGACGCCAGCGATGCGGGAGCAGATACGCAACAATCTGCTGACAGCCTCTCACGGCTGATCCGGTCATGAACCGCCTTCTGGTGGCGTCGTATCGGGAAACCAGCGCCGCCCAAGCCAGAAGGCAAGGCGGACCAGAAGGATTAGCACGGGCACCTCGACAAGGGGGCCGATCACAGCGGCAAAGGCGACCGGCGAGGCAAGGCCGAATGCTGCAATCGCAACAGCAATCGCCAGCTCGAAATTGTTGCCGGCAGCGGTAAAGGCCACAGCAGTAGTGCGCGGATAGTCGCTCTCAATCAGGCGTCCCATGCAGAAGCTGATCAGAAATTGCAGTGCGAAATAGATCGTGAGGGGAATGGCGATGCGCAGCGCGTCTCCTGGCAAAGCCAGTATCTCGTTCCCCTTCAGGCTGAACATGGCCAGGATGGTGAACAGCAAGGCTATCAGAGTGACAGGACTAATACGGGGCAGGAAAACCCCCTCGTACCAATCCTGACCTCTGGCCGCGATCAACCATTTGCGCGTCAGAAACCCGGCCAGGAAGGGGATACCAAGATAGACCAGAACCGCTTCGGCAATTGTCCGGAAACTGACATTCACCACGCTGCCCTGCAGGCCGAAGATGGGCGGCAGGACAGTCAGGAAAACCCAAGCATAGACGCTGAAAAACAGGATCTGGAAGATTGAATTGAAAGCCACCAGTGCTGCAACATACTGGTTGTCGCCCCTGGCAAGCTGATTCCACACGATGACCATGGCGATACAGCGGGCCAGGCCTATCAGGATCAGGCCAGTCATATATTCAGGCCTGTCCGCCAGGAATATCGTTGCCAATGCGAACATCAGCACTGGCCCGATGACCCAGTTCTGGATCAAGGAGATGGCCAGGATACGCCTATCATCGAGAATATGCGGCAACTCCTCATAGCGCACGCGCGCCAGCGGCGGGTACATCATCAGGATCAGGCCGATGGCGATGGGGATATTGGTGCTGCCCCATGACAGCCGGTTGATCGCCGAGGGCAGTTCGGCAAAGCTTGCACCGAGCCCGACCCCCAGGGCCATGGCAAGGAATATCCACAATGTGAGATAGCGATCAAGAAAGGATAATCTGCTATTGTCTGCTTGTTCAGTCATGGTCTTGCCTGCCCTCAGATGCCCACACTCTTGCCATTGGCATCGATCACCAGCTCGCCATCTTCCTTGAAAAAGGCCTTGCGCTGAGCCGCCGGGATCAGCTCCAGCACCGTTTCGGACGGGCGGCACAATTTCACGCCTGCCGGTGAGACAACCAGCGGCCGGTTGATCAGCACGGGATGCGCCATCATCGCGTCGATCAGCTCGGCATCGCTCAGCCGGGGATTGTCCAGACCGAGTGCGTCAAAGGGCGTGCCCTTCTGTCTCAGCAGGTCACGCGGGGCCAAGCCGGCGCGGGCCATCAGGCTTTCCAGAAGCGCGCGGCTTGGCGGGGTCTTGAGATATTCCACCACATGCGGCTCGATGCCTGCATTGCGGATCATCGCCAGAGCATTGCGCGACGTGCCGCATTCTGGATTGTGATAGATGACGATATCGACTGGCATGGCGGCTCCGCTCAACAACAGGCGAGATCGGCAATCAGAGGTTCGCACAGATCCGGGGTTGCGCCACAGCAATCTTTGGCCAGAAACACCATCAAGGCGCGCAGCCGGGCAATATCTGCGCGCTGGATCATCCTGCGACCGCGCTTTTCAGGCGAGACCAGCCCGGCAGACACCAGCACGGCCAGATGGCTGGAAAAGGTGCTCTGACCAAGGCCCGAGGCTTCAACCAGCTGGCCGGTGGACAAGCCCTCTGGCTCCGCACGCACCAGCAGGCGAAATGCGGCAAGCCGGGTCGGGTGGGATAACGCGGCAAGCGCAGCCAGAGCAGCATCCTCTTTCATGCATCGCGGATTATCGATGAAATAATGCCGGGTCAAGTCTCATCGATAATTACCGATGAAACGGACATCATGCCCTGGTGGCGCATGAAATCACTCCGGCGTTCATCATCGCGGCATCCGTCCCGCCTGCACAGCGCTGCCCCTAAGGGCATATCTGTATACAGGACTCCTCCGCCCTCCCTAAGAGCTGTCGCCTGCGCTAAAAATCCTTCTCGTCTAATGCTTACAGGCGAACTGAGGCCTCCAAAGGCGCCATGCGCAGTCCAGAATTCGACGCTATTGACCCGCCTAACTTGTATACATTAGGATGGTTACAGTACTAAAACCTATAATAAAGCACAGGGAATTCCGCATGAAATCACAATTGCTGCTCAGTGTCGCGTCGATCGCGTCTGTCTCCATGGCCGCCCCCGCCTACGCTCAGGCAAGCGATGCAGCTGTCGCGGAGAATTCCGAAATCATCGTGACGGCCCGCCGTCAAAGCGAACGCCTGCAGGATGTCCCCGCCTCGGTTTCGGTCCTGACTGCCGCAGCCTTGCAGAACACCGGTGCCACGAAGGCTGAGGATTTCGTAAAGCTCACCCCTGGCGTGACCATCGTGACCGGCACCGCTGAAGCGGGTGACACTCAGGTCAACATCCGTGGCATCAATGGCGCGCGCGACGCTGAAAGCTCGGTTGCGCTGATGGTCGACGGCATCTTGAAGACCAACACCGCCCAGCTCAACCAGCCGCAGGGCACGCTGCAGCAGGTCGAAATCCTGAAGGGTCCGCAAGGCGCGCTCTATGGCCGCAACGCTGCCGCTGGCGCCATCGTGATCCAGACCCTGAAGCCGGGCGACCGGTTCGAGGGTGCGATCTCCGGCTCTTATGCCAATGAGAACACGGTGGAGATGAAAGCCCATGTGGCCGGGCCGCTGAGCGACAATGCCGGTTTTGTCCTCTCAGGCTATTATCGCGAGACCGACGGTTTCTATCGCAACATCTATCTCGATTCCAAGACCGTCGACGATCAGCAGAACTGGGCCATCGACGGGCGCCTGCTGTTCGATGCAGGCGCTGACACGACTGTCGATGTCAAAGCCCGCTATTCCAAGTTCAAGGGCGCTTCGCTGCCGTTCAATGCAGCCTTCCACCTGCCCAATTTCGGCGGCGCCTTCTACGAAGACGTGGATGACCACAAGTTCAATTTCTACAACAACATCCGCGCCACCAACGACCAGAAGAGCTTCGATACGTCGATCAAGCTGGACCACCAGTTTGACGGCATGAAGCTTTCGGCATGGATGCTCTATTCCGATGTGAAGCAGGATCTGGTTGCCGATGGCACCTCGGCCGATTTTGCCCGCTATATCTCTGCCGTGGACCCGGCCGGCAATGCGGCGGTCGCATCCTGCTTTGCCTCTACCGCCGATCTCACCGGATTCCCCGTCAACCCGCCGGGCGGCATCGGCCAGATTCCCGTGCCTTTCATCTTTGCGCCTGCCAATGGCTCCACCTTCGGTCCCTACAGCCCGACGACCTGCGACGGCATCCAGTATCAGCTGCGCAACCAGAAGGACTTCAGCGCGGAACTTCGCCTGTCTTCGGATAATGGCGGCCCGCTGTCCTGGCAGATCGGCACCTATTACCTCAACATCAAGCGCAAGACAGGCGTCAGCCTTGGCGCGGACACCGGCAATGGCGTGATCAAGGAGCTGTATAATGCTCCTGACAGCGTGAACCCGACGTCGCTGCTGCTGGCCGACAAGTTCCGCACCAATGTCTATGCCGCCTTCGGCTCTCTGGAATGGCGTCCCAGCGATCAGGTAACCGCAGGCCTTGCGCTGCGCTACGACCGGGAGGAACGCAAATCGCGCTCGATGGTGCCTGTCGCCACCGACCCGTTCACCGGCGGGCCGATCAATCCCGGTCAGGCCTTCGGCGCTCTGACCCCCAAGAGCGCGGCCTTCGAACAGGTGCAACCCAAGGTCACGCTCAGCTACAAGCCGACGCCTGACTTCAACATCTATGCCAACTGGGGCATCGGCTTCAAATCGGGCGGGTTCAACAATCAGGGTTCTGCCGCGCTGATCGACGCCAATTTCAACCAGTTCATCAATGCCGGCGTCACCATTAACGACCAGTACGACAAGGAATGGTCGAGCGCCTATGAAGCCGGCGTCAAGGGCAGCCTGCTCAACGGGCGGCTGACTTTCGACCTGGCTGGGTATTACACCCAGATCCACGACATGCAGTTCTTCGAATTCTTCGTCGGCAGCTTCGGCCTGCTCCGCGTGGTTTCGAACATCGACCGGGTGGACGTGAAGGGTGCAGAACTCAATGTGAATGCCCGCGTGATGGACGGCTGGAAGATCTTTGGCTCTGCCAACGTCACTGACAGCAAGATCAAGAAGAACAGCTCGCGTCCCTACACGGTGGGCAATGAATCGCCCTATACCGCGAAATACACGCTGAACTTCGGCACCGAGATCGAAACCCCGATCACCGACAGCATCCGCTTTATCGGCCGCGCCGATTATCGCATCACCGGCCCGACCTGGTTCCACACCGTGCAGGACCAGGAACGCCCGACGCTGTTCTCCGGCCTCCTTCCGATCTCGGCGCTGGCAGCCCCCGGCTTTGTCGGCAATGCACGCTATGACGTCGCCAAGCGCAATGCCTTCGGGGTCCTGAACCTGCGGGCTGGCATCGAGACGGACAGCTTCCGTGTCGCCGTCTTCGCCAACAATGTGGCCGACAAGAAGTATATCGCCGAAGCGATCCCGGCGATCGAGTTTGGCGGCTCCTTCATCTCGCCCGGCGCGCGGCGCCTGATTGGCGTCGAGGCTGGCTACAAGTTCTAAAGCCAGGCCTTCCGCATTCCGGTCATGTAAAAACCCCGGCAGGCTGAGGCCCGCCGGGGTTTTTTATGCGGCCCAAAGGAGGACTTGTCAGATCGCGTTGGCGGCCCGCAGCGCGTTGCGCTCGTCCTCGGAAAGGCCCAGCACGCTGCTCAGCACTTCATCATTATGCTCGCCGATAGTGGCAGGCGCCAGTGTGCGGATCGCGCTCGGCGTTTCCGACAATATCGGGAAGGCGTTCTGCATCTTGAACTTGCCCCAGCGCGGGCTGTCCACCTCGACCAATGCGTTGCGCGCGGCAAAATGCGGATCTTCCAGCATTTCCGGCGCGCGATACATCTTTCCGGCAGGAACGGCGTAGCGGATCATCAGATCCTCAACCTCGGCCACGGTCTTGGTGAGCGTCCACGCCTCGATGATCTCGTCGAGCTCCCTCTGGTTCTCGCCGCGTGCACGATGGTTGGAATACCGCGGATCGGATGCCAGTTCAGGCCGCCCCATGGCCTCGCACAGGCGCGAGAAGACACCGTCCTGGTTGGCACCGATGAGATATTCCCCGTCGAGGCAGCGATAGACGTTGGAAGGCGCAATGCCCTCGAGGAAGGAGCCGGTCCGCTTGCGGACATGGCCTGCCACCATATATTCCGGCACGAGGCTTTCCATCACTTGCAAAACGGCTTCATAGAGCGCGCTGTCGACCACTTGTCCCTTGCCCGTGCGTTCGCGGGCATGCAGCGCGGCGAGCGCACCCATGCAGCCATATGTCGCGGCGAGGCTGTCACCGATGGAGACGCCCATGCGTGATGGCGGACGATCAGGATCGCCGACGATGTAGCGCCAGCCGCCCATCGCCTCGCCAATGCCGCCAAAGCCCGCGCGCGGCGAATAGGGGCCGGTCTGCCCATAGCCCGACACGCGCACGATGATGAGGCGCGGGTTGATTGCGTGGAGCACCTCTGGCCCCAGATTCCATTTCTCGATCGTGCCGGGACGGAAGTTCTCGATCAATATGTCAGCCTTGGCGACCAGCTTGCGGATCAGTTCCTGACCTTCGGGTATGCGCAGGTTGACCGAGAGCGACTTCTTGTTGCGAGCGACGACTTCCCACCACAGCTTTTCCTCCCCATGGCCCCAGTTGCGCATCGGGTCGCCCTGTTCGGGCGGCTCGATCTTGATCACTTCGGCGCCCATGTCGCCCAGCAATTGCCCGCAGAAGGGCCCGGCGATGAGCTGACCCATTTCGATGACGCGAATGTCTTTCAGTGCGCCGTTGTTTTGCATTGTATACTCCTGCCTGCAGGCTTGATGTCACGCGGTCTGCCATTGCGGCGCACGAGGCGCCGGCAGGCCGGTTTCGGCGAGGCAATTCTCGCGCAGCGTTTCGATATCGGGCCCGAAGTTGAACACCGGGATTTCCTTGCGTTCGGCCCGCAGTCTGGTGCGCAGGGCCTCTGTTGCGGCAAGGTCGACATTGCCGTTGCCATCAGCCACCACACCATAGGCGCGCGCGCCCTCGGCAGTGACAAGGCCCTGGACGATTTCCTTGCCGACAAGGGCTGGATCGCGATCATAAGGATCGCCCCAGCCGCCGCCGCCCCAGGTGATGAAGTGGAGGATGTCTCCCGCCTCGACTTCAAGATCCTCCAGCTTGTTGCCGACGATCTGCTGGCTGCCATCGGCGCGTTCGAGGATCTTGCGCGCCCGCGCGCCGGGATCGCCCCCGTTGACGCCCCATGGCGGCACGAACCAGCGGTCGTCATGGATGGCGATCTTGCCCGGTTCGAGGAAGCGGTAGCTCATGCGAATGCCATTGCCGCCGCGATGCAGGCCCGCGCCGCCCGAATCCGGTTCGGTCTCGTAGCGTTCGATCATCAGCGGGAAGTAGCGTTCGAGGAACTCGTTGGGCACATTGGTAAAGCCCGGCCAGAGCGAGTGTCCGTCCGGCCCGTCGCCCATCGGACGGCCCGGAATGCCGCCAAAGCCGATCTGGAACAGCTGGAAATAGCGCCCGGCCTTGTCGGTGCCCGAATAGAACAGGTGCGGCGAGGAGCTGAAGCCCGCAGCATTCAGGAACTGCGGCGTCTTCTGACCAAGGAGGCCGCCCAGAATATCGAAAATGCGGCCCAGCGCATGCGTGCGGCCGGAAAGGGCGGCGGGGAATTTCGGCTTGAGCAGCGAGCCTTCCGGGATGCGGACGTCGATCAGATCGTAGAACCCGTCATTGAACAGGATCTGGGGATCGAACACCATGATCATGTAGATGCCGAAGAACATGCGGAACATGTTTTCGTTCAGATAGAAGTTGATCGAGGCCTCGCTCTGCGGGTCGGTTCCGGCGAAGTCGAGCACCACCTTGTCGCCTTCGCGCCACATGGTGCAACGGATGCGGAACGGTCCTTTGCCGAGGCCATCGTCGCAGATGTAGTCTTCAAAGCTGACCGGCTCCTCGCCGACGGAGGAAGCGATCAGCTTGCTCATCGCGCGGTAATTGCGGGCGAGCAGTTCTTCTGTGGCCGAGATATAGACATCCTCGCCGAAACGGTCGCACATTTCTTCCACCCGGCGAGCGGCAACGCGGCACGAGGCCATGAGCGCGTTCAGGTCCGCCTTGCACCATTCGGGAATGCGGACCTGGTGCATGATGAGTTTGACCAGATCCTCGTTATAGGCCCCCTTGCTGTAGAGCTTCACAGGCGGGATGCGGATGCCTTCCTGGAAGATCGAGGTGGCATCGATCGGCATGGAGCCGGGCACCTTGCCGCCAATGTCGGACTGGTGGCCGAACATGGCGGTGTAAGCGGTCAGGCGACCATTGCGGAACACCGGCACCAGCACCAGCCAGTCGTTGGAATGGCTGATCGCGCCCTCGACCGAATAGGGGTCGGATAGGAGGAAGATATCGCCTTCCTCGATCGTGCCGTCATAGCCCGACAGGAAGGGACCGATGAACGAGCCGAACTGGCCGACGATCATGCGGCCCTTGTAATCCGCGATCAGCGGGAAGGCGTCGCCCTGTTCACGGATACCGGGCGAGATGGCGGTGCGCACCAGCGTTGTGTCCATCTCGTTGCGCGCGTTGCGCAGAGCGTTCTCGATGATGTCGAGCGTGACCGGATCGACGCTGACCTTCTGGAAAGCTTGCGTGTTGGACTGGATGATGGTTGCAGGCATTGTCTTATCCTTCCCTCACGCTGCCGGGGTGATGAGCAAATTGCCGAAATCATCGACGGTGGCGATGTGACGGGTTTCGATGAGAGTGGTGGAGTCCATTTCCACAACGATCGCCGGACCCTTGATGATGTCGCCCGCCTTCAGAGCCGAGCGGTCATAGATCGCGGAAGGCTGTTCCGCCCCGTCCATCCAGAGGCTGTGATCGCGGATCTTGGCGGCAGTCGGATTGCCGTCGCCGCGCGCAAGGCTTTGCGCCGGCAGTTCCAGCGCCCTGCCCATGGCGACGGCGCGCAGGTTCACGAATTCCTGCTCGCTTTCCATGTTGAAGGTGAACAATCGCTTGTGTTCGACGTCAAACCTTCGGGAAATGCCGTCGATCCCTTCTGCCGCAAGCGAGGCCGCATCGATGGTGAGCGGCACCTCGAAGGCCTGGCCTGAATAGCGCACGTCCACTTCGAACAGCACTTCGATTTCGTCGTCGCCAATACCCTCGGCATGGAGCGTGTTGCGGACCTGCCTTTCCATTTCGGCAAGGATGGCGCTGATCTCGTCCGTCGTGATGGCAGAGCGCAGGCGCGAGAGCGAACGCGCGGTTTCAGTGCGCATCCGCGTGGTGGCATCGCCCAGCGCGCAGAGCACACCCGGCGAAACCGGCGAGATGGCGGGATAGCTGCCCATCAACCGCGCGACCGCGTTGACATGCAGCGGACCCGCACCGCCAAAGCCCATCAGCGCAAACTCGCGCGGATCGTAGCCCTGCTGCACAGAGATCATGCGCAGCGCGCCGAACATGTTTTCATTGACGATGTCGATGATGCCGCGCGCCGCAGCGAACAGGTCGATGCCCAGCGCATCGGCAATGGTCTGGACGGCTTTCTTCGCCCCTTCGCGGTCAAGCTTGAAGGTTCCGCCAAGCAGGTTTTCCGGCAAATATCCCAGCACCACATTGGCGTCAGTCACCGTGGGCAGCATGCCGCCCTTGCCATAGGCCACAGGGCCGGGCACCGCACCTGCCGATTGCGGGCCGACGCGCAGCGCGCCGGTCAGCTCCGGCACATAGGCGATGGAGCCGCCGCCCGCGCCCACCGTCTTCACGTCAAGCGAGGAAGCGCGGACCGAGAGATGCGCGACATCGGTGGTGCGCACCCGGCGCGGTTCGCCATTCTCGATCAGAGCAACGTCCGTGGAAGTGCCGCCGACATCGAGCGTCAATATATTGCTGAAGCCCGCATTGCGCGCCACCCACAATGCGCCGGTAACGCCACCAGCAGGGCCGGACATCAGCAGCGAGACGGGATGTTCTTCCGACATCTGGGACGACATCAAACCGCCATCGGAACGCAGCAGCGACAGGCGGCCCTTCATGCCCACGTCTTCAAGCCGGCTGCGCAGATTGCGGACATAGCGACCCACCACCGGGCGCACCGCGGCATTGGCAACCGTGGTCAGCGTGCGCTCGTATTCCTGCATTTCGGGCAGCACGACATGGCTCAGCGAGATCGGAACATCGGGCAGGATTTCTGCCGCCAGTTCGGCAACCCGCCTTTCATGCGCGCCATTGAGATAGGCGTTGATCAAGGAAACGGTAACCGCCTCGACGCCCTGCTTCTTGAGGTGACGCAGCGCCGCGCGGATGTCCTCGTCGTCTGTCGGACGCACTTCCTCGCCCCTGGCGTTCATGCGCCCCTTGATCTCGACCGTATCCTCCAGGCGTGCCAGAGGTTCGGGCTTGGGCCACACGATCCATCCGGCAAGGCCGCCGGGCACGAAGCTGCGCGCGATCTGCATAATCTGGCGGTAGCCCTGCGTGGTGATGAGGCCGACGCGGGCACCCTTGCCTTCGAGCACGGCATTGGTCGCAACCGTTGTGCCATGCAGGAAATATTCGATCTCCGACGGCGAAACACCGGCCTGATCACAGATTGCCGACACACCGGCAAGAATGCCTTCGGAACTGTCATGCGGCGTCGATGGCGTCTTGTGGCGCCAGAAATTGCCGGTTTTCTGATCAAATAGAAGAAGGTCGGTGAAGGTTCCGCCGACATCTACGCCCAGACGATATTTCATCAATTTTGCTCCGCGCGATATTTTGCCTGGTTCTGGAAGGTCATTCAGGTGGTGGCGGGAGGAAACGGCCCGGCCCGGCTGACCATGCCGGGAAGAGTGTGCCCCATCGTTTCGGTGAGCCATGTGACGGTTTCGATCGCCTTGCCAAGATCGACGCCGGTGCTGATGCCGGAGCGTTCCAGCATGTAGACCGCATCCTCTGTCGCGACATTACCGGTTGCCTTGGGCGCGAAGGGGCAGCCGCCAAGACCGCCAAAGGAAGCATCGATGGTGGATGCGCCTGCCTCGACCGCCGCCCAGATATTAGCGACCGCCGTGTTGCGGGTATTGTGCAGGTGAATGCGCACCGGGAGCGGCGCTATGGCCTGACGCACACGTTCGACCAGTTCGCCGACCTGCGATGGCACGGCGACACCGATAGTATCCGCCAGCGCCACTTCACGCGCACCGGATGCAGCCGCCTTTTCCGCCATGGCAAGCACGCGAGCCGGATCGATTTCCCCCTCGAACGGGCAGCCGAATGCAGCAGAGATGGTGATCTGTGCAGTCCGCCCCACCGCATTCGCCATGCCGACAATCGAACAGGCAATGTCGAGCGATTGCTCTGCCGTTTGCCCCTGGTTCTTCATGGCGAAAGTATCGCTCGCAACTGTGACAGCGCCGAGTTCGTGAATTCCGGTTGCCAGAGCGCGCGTCGCTCCTTTTTCGTTGAGGACCAGGCCGATGTAACAAGCGTCGTCCACGTTAGGCAGCGAAGCGATCACATCCTCCGCATCCGCCATTTGCGGCACCCGGTCCCCGCGCACGAAGCTTGCCACCTCGATGCGGCGGATGCCAGCATCAAGCGCGCGCCGGATGAATGCGATCTTCTGTGCCGTGGGCATCAGGAAACGTTCGTTCTGCAAGCCGTCGCGAGGGCCGACTTCGACGATCTCTATCGCGCGA
>CAZWEY010000013.1:0-26091 GCA_964632055.1 uncultured Sphingomonadaceae bacterium | reverse complement strand
CTCATCTGGACCGAATCGCGGTATAATCCTGTCGCCGTCAGTAGAGCTGGAGCGGCTGGCCTGGGGCAACTGATGCCTGGCACGGCGCGTGACCTCGGAGTCTCGAACCGGTTCGACCCGAAGGAAAACCTCCTGGGAGCCGCGCGCTACCTGCGGCAGATGCTCGACAAGTTTGGGGTGGTTCACCTCGCGGTGGCCGCCTACAACGCTGGCCCCGGCGCCGTGGAACGCTCCGGAGGCATCCCGCTCAACGGCGAAACTCCTGGCTATGTCCGGGATGTGCTGCGCCGCTGGCGCTATTAACCGCGAAGAGGTGTGATTTGAGTAGCTCACGCAAACGCGTGGTTGGTATTTTGAGCCGCGGCCAGCGCGGCCTGATCCTGACCACGAACGAGGATGACGTATGGATCCTCGAGCGTAACGAAAGTGGCGATGAGCATGTCGGGAACAAGGTCATCGTCGAAGGCGTGGTCTCCGGCTTCGATCGCCTGCGCATCGACTGGATCGGCAGCGCATAAGGGCCAACTGCGAACGCTGGTTCAAGCAGCCTTCTTGTGCGCTTGCGACAGGCCTATTTTCTCCTGATCAGCGAGAAAGTCAGCCCAGTCCTGCATCATCCTGCGCCGTGGGACCATATACTCGGCAGCGTTGTAGGCACCACGCACCTCATTCTCTTCTGAGTGGGCCAGCTGCATTTCGACCCAGTCCTCGTGATACCTTCTTATCCACATGGCCGGTTTGCCAAATTCCACCAGTTGTTCGTTTGCCCACGTGCTCGCGAGCCCCCTGAAGCCATGCACAGTCTGTCTCGAATGATATCCGAGGCGATACAAAGCATAGATCATGGTATTTTCGGACAACGGCTTCTTCGGCACCGCCCCGGGAAACAGGAATTCGCCGGTACTGGTGACAATCATTCGCCGGGCGATTGCTGCAGCCTGCTTCGAGAGCGGCACAAAGTGCTCTCGTCCCATCTTCATCCGTTCAGCGGGTATCCGCCAGATCGGTGCTTTGCCGTCTAGGTCTTCAAACTCCGATCTCACAGCGAACCGAAGCTCCTTGGTCCTGACCCAAGTCAGGAGCGCAAACGTAACCGCGTCGCGTGTGATTGAAGACCGCCGGTCTCCCTCCTCTTCATACCTTTGGAGCTTCAGCAAAAACTGAGGCAACTCGGTCAACGGCAGCCGGCTCATATGCTTGACGCGCGGACGAGGCTTCAAGGCGCCCCGCAGGTGGGTAGTCGGATCTGAAGACACCAATCCACAAGCGATCGCGAATTGAAAAATCTGCCCGACACCCTGCTTGGCCCGGCGGCTGATATCCAGGGCTCCTCGCGCCTCAATCTTGCGGATCATCTCAAGCACGTCTGGCGGAGTGATCTCATGCATCATCTTGCTCCCCAAGGCCGGGAACACGTCTCGCTCAAGCCGTGACCAAACACGCTGAGAATGGGCCGCATCCAGGCTTGATTCGCGGTTCTCATGCCAGCGTTGAGCAACGGACAAGAATGTAGCCGCGCCGTCAGGCATCATGTCCGCCTTATTGGCCATCGGATCCTTGCCCTGGGCGAGCAACTGTTTGGCCGCACAGCGTTTCTCGCGCGCAGCGGATATCCCCAGATCGGGGTAGGCGCCGAACGACAGCAGTTTCTCCTTGCCGCCAAAGCGGTACTTCATACGCCAAAGCTTGGAGCCGTTTGGCTGCACCAGGAGGAACAATCCCTCACTGTCGGCCAGCTTGTAGGCACGGTCTTTTGGCTTAGCGTTTTTGGCTTCCAACTCTTTGAGAGGCATTGGGGGTATCGCTCCATTTGCGGACCCCGAGAAAATACCCCCAAAATACCCCCACACCAAATCTGGCTGCATGCGGAAGCGCTCGGCGGGACATGGACGCGAATCACCCGCAACCCCTAGTAAATCTGCGGTTTTCTGGAAGAATCCGGAAGTCTGTGGAAGCTTCCGGAAAAGGGGATGGTAGCGGAGGAGGGACTCGAACCCCCGACACGCGGATTATGATTCCGCTGCTCTAACCGGCTGAGCTACTCCGCCCCATGCAGGGGTGCCGCGCTGGTAGCGCTGGCAAGGCGTCGCCCTGAGGGCGCGCGGCGGCTGCGGTCACCCACCCTCTTTGCCACGAAACGACCATCTGTCGAGGCTTTGCCAATGCGGGCCGCAATAGAGGTGCAGCCCAAGCCCTTTGAAGCGGAAATCTCTTGGTTTGATCTCAGGGCCTAGGCAATTCTGCAAGGCCCGTGCGGCGGCACTCTCCACCTTGTTCTGGATGGTAATATGCAACCGCGGCTTGTGCTGGTCCTGCGCCGTCAGGCAGCCATGAAAATGTTCGGCAATATCCTGGCGGATCGCCAGCATACCCGGACTTTCGATAGCCAGAGCCGTACCACGTCCAAGATTCAGCAGCCCCGATATCTTTGCGGCCGGAGCGGCTTGGATCGATGCAATGCGCGACACCTTATCGCGCAGTTCTTCGCGCAGCGAGGGCGCCAGGGCATGAAACAGCGTGACATGGGCCTTGAGCCAGTTGCGCTCGGGCGGAAAGTGGTTTTTCCGCAAGGCATCGGCCCATTGGAAGATATCGTCCGGCAATTCCGCCGTGAGGATAAAGGGCTGCGATGCTTGCACGCGCGCACCCTTCCCTACATTTCTCCGCGAGCACGGCGAATGGCAAACCAGCGGGCGACATTCTCGTTGTGCTGCTGCAGGCTCGACGCGAACAAATGCCCCCCGGTTCCATCCGCCACCATATAGAGCGCATCGGTCTTTGCCGGATTGAGCACAGCCGCAATCGATTCACGGCCGGGGTTGGTGATCGGTCCCTTGGGAAGTCCCATCATGCTGTATGTGTTATAGTCATTGACCGCAGCGATTTCCGACTGGCGGATACGCCTGCCAAGCGGCTTGCCCCTGGTGATCGGATAGATGATCGTCGGGTCCGCCTGGAGCATCATGCCGGTGCGCAAGCGGTTGGAATAGAGCCCGGCCACCATGCGCCGTTCCGATGGCTTGCCGGTTTCCTTCTCGACAATCGAGGCCAGCACCACAGCCTCTTGCGGCGATTTGACCGCAATTCCGGAAGCCCGTCCGGCCCACAATTCGGCCAGCGTGCGTGTCATGGCCTGCTGCATCCGGGCCAACAGCGCCGCCCGTGTCTCTCCGCGCTCGAAAGCATAAGTGTCAGGCAGGACCGAACCTTCGGCAGGAACGTCGATTGTGCCAGTGAGCAGCGGTTGAGCCATGAGCCGCTCCCGGATCATGACGGAAGGCATGCCTTCAGGGATAGTCACCTGGCGCCGGATGGACACTCCGCCTTGCAGGATACGCAGGATTTCTGATCCGCTTGCCCCTTGTGGCAACAGAAATTCGCCTGCCTTGATCGGCTCCGTTCCACCCAGAATTCGGGCGCGAAGTGCAAAGGCGTCAGCAGAGCGGACAGCGCCTTCCTGCTCAAGCTTGGCGGCTATTGCTCTCAAGCCTGAACCGGGCAGGACGATGAAGCTATGTTCGCTTTCCAGCGGTCCGGAGCGAAACCAGCCTGCTGCCACATATCCGCCTACCAGAATGGCTGCGGCGACAATGGCCATCAAGACCAACCGGCCGCGGCGGATCATGTCAGTCGGCCCGCTTCATCACCAGGCTGGCATTGGTTCCGCCAAAGCCGAAACTGTTGTTCAGAACAGCGCGAATCTCGCGTTTCTTGGCTTTGTGGGGAACCAGGTCAACACCTGCACAGCTCTCGCTGGGATTATCGAGATTGAGTGTGGGAGGGGCGATCTGGTCGCGCAGGGCCAGAATGCAGAAGATCGATTCAACAGCGCCTGCACCGCCCAGAAGATGGCCAATGGCCGATTTGGTGGAGCTCATCGAAACTTTGCCGATCGCATCGCCGAACAGACGACGCACTGCTCCCAGCTCCAGTTCGTCGCCCATCGGGGTCGAAGTGCCATGGGCATTGATATAATCGATATCGTCAGGGGTCAGACCGGCCTTGCGCAAAGCCATTTGCATGGAGCGGAACGCACCCGATCCCTCGGGATGCGGTGCAGTAACGTGATAGGCATCGCCGGACAGGCCATAGCCTAGCACCTCTGCATAGATCTTGGCCCCGCGCGCCTTGGCATGTTCATATTCCTCAAGCACGACAACGCCGGCCCCTTCACCCATCACGAAACCATCACGGGCTGTGTCATAGGGGCGGCTGGCGCGGGTCGGATCATCGTTGAAGCCGGTGGAAAGGGCGCGGGCCTGAGCAAAACCAGCAATGCCGATCGGGCAGATCGTCCCTTCGGCGCCGCCCGCCAGCATGATGTCGGCATCATCGTCGCGGATCATGCGAGCAGCATCGCCAATGGAATGCGCGCCGGTGGAACACGCGGTGACTACCGCATGGTTCGGCCCCATCAGGCCGTATTTGATGGAGACCTGCCCCGAAATGAGGTTGATCAACCGCCCATGCACGAAATGAGGCGAGACGCGACCTGGCCCCTTTTCATGCAGAACCAGCGATTCGCTTTCGATACCCGGAAGGCCGCCAATGCCAGACCCGATCGAGCATCCGGCGCGAAGGCGGGTCGCCTCGTCCATATCCTCAAGCCCGGCATCCTCGATCGCCTGCCCGGCCGCATCAATGCCATAGATGATGAAGGGATCGACCTGGCGCTGCACCTTGTGGTCCACTCGCTTGTCGGGATCGAAGCCATATTCATGGTCTTTTGGCTTAACTTCGCAGGCAATGCGGCATTTGTAATCGGTCGCGTCGAAGCGCGTGATATGGCCTGCCCCGCTTTTTCCGGCGAGGATGTTGGCCCAGGCTGTTTCGACATCCGCACCCAGCGGAGTTACCAGCCCAAGACCGGTTACGACGACACGACGCATATCTGTCTCCTGACACACGAAAGGCCCAGCCCTTTTCGGGCTGAGCCTGTCAGTCTCCCGTTCCGCAAACCATTATCGGCGCAGGAACGGGATTGAGGGCGGATCAGCCCTTGTTGTCTTCGATATATTTGATGGCATCGCCAACGGTGCCGATCTTCTCGGCCGCATCGTCGGGAATTTCGACGCCGAATTCTTCTTCGAAGGCCATGACCAGCTCGACAATGTCGAGGCTGTCGGCGCCCAGATCGTCGATGAAGCTGGCGTCGGGGGCAACCTTGTCGGCTTCGACGCCCAGATGTTCAACTACGATCTTCTTCACGCGGTCGGCGGTATCGCTCATGCAAAATCCCTCTCGAAGGATGCGGTTAATCTTCCATCAGCGCCCGTAAAGAACGCCAGCGGCGCTGGCAAGCCTGTTGGCAAAAAGTCCCCAACTACCCGCATCCCTCAAAGTTCATGCAGACCCGCTGGCGTTACCGGGATTTGCCCCAGAACCGCTCCTCGGCAAAATCCCGCAAGCGCGTGCCGCCGGTAACGATAACAACCTTGCCATCCATCCGGCCCATTGCGGCAGAACTCCCCGAACCGGGCGATGTCTCTATAGAGTGATGGCCCGTAAGCTGTCGGGGTCAATCAATTTTGAGTGATCGCTTCAATTCAGGCGGCGACCGGGTTCGTCACCCCTTCCACCTGGCGGGTGACAAGGTCGGCAAGCGCATGGAGATCCTTTGCCGAAACGCCGCTGGCGGCCTGGATCGCCATGCCTTGCAGCAAGGTTGCGCAATAGCGGGCGAGATCAGCCGGATTCATAGCGGAATTGAGATCTCCCTCGTCGCGCGCACGCTGAAAACGGGCTTCCAGCGCCGGTTCGATTGCGAGACGGCGAATGGCCAGCTCATGGCGGACCGGCAGCGCCGCATCGCTGCAAGACAGTGCCGCCTGAACATAGAGGCAACCAGGAGGCCAGGCCGGATCAGTCAAGGCATCTGCATAGAGATGAAGCAGGCATTCTATGGTCGCCAGCGCGCTGGGTGCGGCGAGCGCTTTTTCCAGCAGAGGAGCACGCGCACCGGCATAGCGCTCCGTGACCCGGTCGAACAAGCCGCGCTTGTCTCCGAAGGTGGCATAAAGGCTGGGCGGGTTAATTCCCATCGCGCCAGTAAGTTCGGAAATCGATGCGCCATCATAGCCTTTGGCAAGGAAGACGTGCAGCGCCGCCTCGGTCACCTCGTCCACATCAAAGGATTTTGGCCGCGCCATGCTCGTTTCTGTTCCGGTTCCCTGATCTTCAGTAAAAACTATATGCCAACCCGATACAAGACCAAACAAATAGCCCCGTCACGCCTTGGGAGGCTCGACAACCCGGATATTGAGTTCGCGCAACTGCTTTGGCGTTGGCAGGCCCGGCGCGCCCATCATCAGATCTTCGGCTTTCTGGTTCATCGGGAAGACGACCACTTCGCGGATGTTCGGCTCGTCGGCGAGCAGCATCACGATGCGATCGACGCCCGGCGCCGATCCGCCATGCGGCGGAGCGCCGAATTTGAAGGCATTGATCATGCCGGCAAAATTGGTGTCCACATCCTCGCGGCTGTAACCTGCGATTTCGAAAGCCTTGTACATGATGTCGGGCCGATGGTTACGTATCGCGCCCGAAGACAGCTCAACACCGTTACACACGATGTCATATTGCCAGGCCAGAATGTCGAGCGGATCTCTGGTTTCCAGCGCCTCCATCTCGCCTTGCGGCATCGAGAAGGGGTTGTGGCTGAAATCGACCTTCTTCGCGTCCTCGTCATATTCATACATCGGGAAATCGACGATCCAGCAGAACTTGAAGCAGCCCTGTTCGATCAGGCCCAGCTCCTCGCCCACCCGCGTGCGCGCGGCCCCGGCAAGCTTTGCCGCCTGCAATTCCTTGCCTGCCGCGAAGAACAGGCCATCATCATCGCCAAGGCCCAGCTCGGCATAGATCTTCGCCATGCCTTCCTCGCCGTGGTTCTTGGCGATGGGGCCGCCGAACACGCCGCCCTTGCGGGTGACATAGCCCAGCCCCGCATGGCCTTCGCTGCGCGCCCAGTCGTTCATGTCGTCGAAGAACTTGCGGCTTTTTTCCGCAGTGGCTGGCGCAGGGATGGCGCGGACCACGCCGCCGGTGCCAACGATCTTCTCGAACAGGCCGAAGCCCGATGTGGCAAAGTGGCTGGTGACATCGGTAATGATCAGCGGATTCCTGAGGTCCGGCTTGTCCGAACCGTATTTCAGCATCGATTCGCGATAGGGAATGCGCGGGAACTGGCCCGCAGGGGTCACGCTGCGGCCATCGGAAAATTCTTCGAACACGCCGGCCAGCACCGGCTCGATCGCGTTGAAGACATCGTCCTGCGTGCAGAAGCTCATCTCGAAATCGAGCTGGTAAAACTCGCCCGGCGAACGGTCGGCGCGCGCGTCTTCATCCCGGAAACAAGGGGCGATCTGGAAATATTTGTCGAAGCCCGCCACCATCAGCAGCTGCTTGAACATCTGCGGGGCCTGCGGCAGCGCATAGAACTTGCCGGGGTGGACCCGGCTCGGCACCAGATAATCTCGCGCGCCTTCGGGGCTCGACGCGGTCAGGATCGGGGTCTGGATTTCGTTGAAGCCTTGCGCGTTCATCCGCTGGCGCAACGAGGCGATGACCCGGCTGCGCAGCATCATGTTGCGATGCACGCTTTCCCGCCGCAAATCGAGATAGCGATATTTAAGGCGGATTTCCTCGGGATACTCCTGCTCGCCAAACACCGGCATCGGCAGTTCTTCCGCATTCGACTGGATGCTCGTCGCTTTCGCAAACACCTCGATCGCACCGGTCGGCAGATTGGCGTTGACCGTCGCAGCGTCGCGCGCCTTGACCACGCCGTCGATCGTGACGACGCTCTCCACTCGCAGGCGCTCCAGCACTTGCAGGGCCGGGCTGTCCTCATCGGCGACGATCTGGGTGATGCCATAATGATCGCGCAGATCGACGAACAGCACGCCACCATGGTCGCGCTTGCGGTGAATCCAGCCTGACAGGCGGACGGTCTCGCCCACATGGGCCTGATTGAGCTCAGCGCAATGATGGCTGCGATAGGGATGCATCGAAACTCTTTCCATTCGTCAGGGGATGAGGCAGGGGGAAACCCCATGCCTGTTCATGGCTGGGGCTAACAAGGGAAGTCCACCGCTTTGTCAAGCCGCCGCCTTGGGGGATGCTCTGTGACATTATAGATAAAGCAGCCATGAAAATACATCCACTCATAACCACGACCGAGGATCTGGCGGCACTATGCGCCCGCCTTGCCAAGGCGCAATTCGTCACCGTCGATACCGAATTCATGCGCGAGAACACCTATTGGCCGGAATTGTGCCTGGTGCAGATCGCCGACGACAAGGAAGCGGCGGCAATCGACCCGATGGCCGAGGGCATCGACCTTGCCCCCCTGCTCGACCTGCTCACCGACAATGAGGACGTTCTGAAGGTTTTCCACGCTGGCGGACAGGATGTGGAAATCATCTACAACCTCACCGGCAAGACCCCTCACCCCATTTTCGACACCCAGATCGCGATGATGGCGGTGAGCCAGTCCGAACAGATAGGCTATGCCAATCTGGTTGAAAGCTGGCTGGGGCTGACCATCGACAAGGGCGCGCGTTTCACTGACTGGTCGCGCCGCCCGCTGACCGAACGCCAGATCGAATATGCGATTGGCGATGTCACCCATCTCTCCATCATTTTCCCCAAGCTACTGAAAAAGTTGATCAAGACTGGTCGCGGTGACTGGCTTGATATCGAGATGGAAAAGCTCGCCGAAGCGGAAAACTACCGCAACGACCCCGGCGAAGCATGGCGCCGGATCAAGGCCCCCTCGCGCAATGCGCAGGTGCTGGGCCGGATGAAGGCGCTGGGCGCATGGCGCGAGGAAGAAGCACAGCGCAAGAACATCCCGCGCGGCCGCATCATGCGCGATGAAACACTGGCTGATATCGCCAGCCACCCGCCAAGGGAGCAGGCCGACCTTACCAAGGTGCGCGGGCTTTCCGCCGCATGGAAGGACAATGATATCGGCAAGCGGCTGATGGCCGCACTGGCTGCGGCAGCCCCCCTGCCTGACCACGAAATCCCCCGGCGCGACGGGCGTGGCGCACCATTGGGCAAGGAAGGTGCGCTTGTCGCCGATCTGCTGAAATTGCTGCTCAAGATCCGGAGCCGCGAGATCGATGTCGCCGCCCGATTGCTGGCCCGCAGCGAGGATCTGGAATTGCTCGCAGCGGGCATCCGCAAACTGCCGATACTCGATGGCTGGCGCTATGAGGTGTTTGGCCGCGATGCGCTGGAACTGGTCGAGGGCAAACTGGCCTTTGCGGTGATCGAAGGGCGCATCAAGATGACACATATCGATGATATGGCCGAGAAGATGGCCGTCGAATGAGCACCTATCTGCCCACCATAAAGCAGCTGCAATATCTGGTTGCGCTGCATGAGCATGGCCATTTCGGGCGTGCTGCCGACAGCTGCTTTGTCTCGCAATCCACCCTTTCAGCGGGCCTGCGCGAGCTGGAATCGTTGCTGGGCGTGGTGCTGGTCGAGCGTAGCCGCCGTGTCGTGCGCTTCACGCCGCTCGGAAATTCCGTCGTCGCCAAGGCGCATCGCCTGCTGCGCGAGGCCGAAGAGCTTTCCGACCTGGTGCAATCTGCCGGACAGCCGCTTGCTGGCGAATTGCGGATGAGCGTGATCCCGACAATCGCTCCTTTCCTGCTGCCGCGCATCCTGCCCCGGCTCAGAAAGGAACGCCCCGCTCTCAAGCTTTTCCTGCGCGAGGAACCCTCCGCCGCTGCCATGGAATCGCTGCATCATGGGCGGGCCGATTGCGTGCTGCTGGCATTGCCCTACCCCACCGGCGAGGTGGAGCAGGAGCATATCAGCGATGACCGCCTGTTTGTCGCCTTTCCCAAGAACGATCCGCGTGACCCGCCTGCCGAAGTGCCTTCCTCGCTGATTGACGAAGGCCGTCTGCTGTTGCTGGAGGATGGCCATTGCCTGCGCGAACATGCTCTTGCCGCATGCGGCCGGCCGGAAATGCGCGCCAATGCAACCATGGTTGGCACCAGCCTGCACACGCTTGTCCAGATGGTCGACAACGGGCTTGGACTGACCATGCTGCCGGAAATGGCGATCGAGGCTGGCATTTTGCACGATACCGACATCGTTGCGCGCCCCTTGCAGGCAGAAAATGCAAGCCGCGAAATAGCTCTGGTCTGGCGCCGGAATTCGCCTCGGAGCGATGAATTCCGTCTTCTGGCCGAAGAATTGAGGGTCGGGTAAGCTTGCCGTAAGCCTCAGGGGGCTGCGGGGATCGCTCAGGGCAAGCGATCAGAGCCCATGGATGGCGTAGCGGCATCCGGCGAAGGCATTTCTGAACCCTCCAGCCTCAACCCTTCGGCAAGGTCGCGTGATGGACGATCCTTCCTGGTCGAAGGCGCCACCACCCCATCGACGATACGCACGATCTGGGTAACCGGCGGAACATCGCCATCATGGCGCGCCTTGCGGAATTCGCGTTCGACATCCCGTCTCGGCGCATCAGGCACCAAGGCTTCCATGTCGAGCCGGCCGGTTGTCGCCAGCAGTCTCACCGCATTGACATATTCGCTGGCCTGCGCGCTCGCCAGTTGCGAGCGGGCAAGCAGCATCTCGCGTGCAAGGTCCAGCACTTCCTTGGTGCTGCGATCGCCTGCTTTCTGCTGGATTTCCGCCCCTTCCAGTGCGCGTTGCGCGGCTGCCGCGGATTCGCGATAGGCGCCGATTGCATGGCGCGAGGCGATGAGCGCCTCCCAGCTCTGCGCCACCTGTTGCCGCACATCGCGCAGCGCCTGATCCGCCAGCCTCCAGTCGGCTTCGTTGGTGTGGCGTGCCTCGCGCTCGCGCGCCTGGTTCAGGCCCGAGGTGAAAATCGGCATCTGGACCACCACGCGCGCCCTTGCCAAAGTCTCTGTCGGATCGTTGTTATAGGGGGTCACCGAGCCGTAGGAGCCTTCGCCCTGCAGGCTCACCTGCAAACCGTTTTCGCCACGCACCCGACCGATCTGGGCGCGTGAGGCACGCTCACGGGCGCGCGCCGCCAGCAATTGCGGATTGTTACGCTCCGCCTCGCCATAGGCCTGTTCGATTGTCGCTGGCAGATCAGGCAAAGGTGGCAGGCTGGCCAGATTTTCGGGCAGAATCCCGACCACCTGAAGAAATTGCGAACGGCTGGTGGCAAGCGAGGAACGGGCCACATCCACCCGCGCGCGCGCAGCTTCGGCCTGGCTGACGATCTGTTCGAAATCGGTCGCGGTGATCTCGCGCACACCGAAACGGATCCGCCCTTCCCTGCGCTGCCGGTCAAGCACTTCAAGATTGTCGAGTGCAATATCGAGCAGGCTCTGGTCGAGCAGAACGCCCAGAAACACGCCAATGGTGTTCTGCATGGTCTGGATCTCGGCAAGGCGCATTTCCTCGCGCCCCTGCATCACCCCGGCATAGGCGAGGTTCTCGGTCGATTTCAGGCGCCCGTTGGTAAAGAGTGGCTGAGTAACGATGGCAGAGCCTTGCCCTGCCCATCCCTGATCGCGGAAATTCTTGGACGGATCGAACAAGGTGGGCGCGCGACCGATGCGGTCATGGGCATAGCCATAATTGCCCTGCAAGGTCAGGCTGGGCCCATAGGCGGCGCGCGCCTGAACATAGCGTTCGTTGAGCGCGCGAAGACGAGAGCGTTCGGCCTCAAGCGAGGGGTTGCCGTCATAGGCGAGCACCAGCGCATCGCGCAGGCTCAGCGGCTTTTCCTCATCAGCGCTCGCTTCTCCAGCCTGCTTAGCCGGTTCCCCAATGTCTTGCGCCATCGCAGGCGCTCCCAGCAAGGGCAGGCAAAGGGAGGCAAGCAGCCGGATCGAAGGGCGCCTCATTTCCGGTCAGTCCCTAAAAGAGCGGGCAAACTGGTCTGCCAGCGGTTTGGTGACATAAGACAGCATCGAGCGAGAGCCAGTGGCAATGAACACCTCGACCGGCATACCTGTCACCAGTTTGAGATCTTCCTTGGCCAGGCTCTTGGCATCCACCTCGATCTTGACGCGATAGAAGGACATGCCCGTCTGCTGCTCCGTCGAGCGATCGGCCGAGACAAAAATGACCTTGCCAGGCAGTTCCGGCGTTGCAGAGGCGGCAAAGGCGGTGAAGCGCACTCTCGCATCCTGCCCCTTCGCCACCCGGTCGATATCGGCAGGGCTGATGCGCACATCGGCAACCATGCGCTCGCTTTGAGGCACGATTTCCATGATTGGCTGGGCTGGCTGGATGACATCGCCCACCGATACGAAAGCCAGCTTGTCGATCACGCCATCATAGGGCGCCCGGATATTGCTGCGGTCAAAGGCATCGCCCGCTGCCACCTGCTGAACCTGCTGCTCATTGAGGGCATTGTTGACCTGCGCCAGCTCCTTGCCCGCATCGGAACGGGCCGATTCCTCGACCTGGAAGATCTGCTGCTGCGTTTCTGTCACGCGGGCCTGAGCCTGTGCGATCGAGGCTTCGAGCGAAGCGATCGAGCCTTCCAGATCGGCGGCGGTGCGCTCCAGCTGGTTGCGCCGGGCAATAGTGACCAGCCCCTTGTCCCACAATTCCTGAACGCCTTTTCGTTCCGGCTCGATCAGCTCCTGCTGCTTGCGCAGGGCAGCGATCTGCGCGCGATAGCCTTCGGCCTGCCGATTGAGCTGCACGATACGCTGTCGAAGCTGCGAACGAATGCCGCTGCGCTCGGCCAGTTGCAGCTGGAACAGACGGCTTTCAGCATTCATTGCATCGCGTGCATCGGCATCGGTGCGGCCAAGCAATTGCGGCGGGAAAGCAAGCCTTGTCCTGCCCTCGCGCTCGGCCTCAAGCCTTGCGCGTGATGCCAGCAATTGGGCGACAGTCCGGCCGGACAGATCGGCCCTTACCCCGCTTACCGTCGTATCAAGCCTGATCAGCACATCCCCGCGCTTGACCCGGTCGCCATCTTTCACCCGGATTTCGGAAATGACGCCGCCCAGCGGATGAGCGATACGCTTGACCTGTCCCTCCACGCTCAATGCGCCGCCACCAATCACCGCTCCGCCGATGGGGATGATGATGCCGGCAAGCAGAAACACGCCAAGCAATGCTCCGATTACTTTCAGCGCATGGCGCGAACGCAGGGGCAGTCTGTCCTCGACCGAGACAGCTTCTTCTTCGGGAAGCATGAGGGCCCGATTACCGCTGTCGCCCTGATCGCTCATATCGTCCTGCTGGTTGCTCATGCGGTCACATTGCCTGCGCTCTTGTCGCCAACAGCGGGTTTATCAGCCTCCGCGGCGCTGGGTTGAGCCCCGAGCACCTCGTCGCGCGGGCCGAATTTTTCCACCCTTCCATCGCGCATGACGAGCAGATGCGACAGGCGGGCGATGGCCGAACGCCGGTGTGCGACGATAACGACGATGCCCTTGCGTTCCCGGATGCCGATAATGGCCTTGTCGAGCGCAGCCTCACCCACCGCATCGAGGTTGGAATTCGGTTCGTCGAGCAGGACAAGGAAAGGGTTGCCATAAAGCGCGCGGGCAAGAGCGATCCACTGACGCTGGCCTCCCGAAAGCTGTTCACCTTCTGCGCCGACATTGGTTTCATAGCCATTGGGCAGATGCACGATCATGTCATGCGCACCCGCCGCCTTGGCCGCGGCCAGAACGGCTTCTGAATCGATTTCGTCGGCAAACCGGGCAATGTTCTGGGCCACGGTGCCCGAGAGCAGTTCGACCGCTTGCGAGACATAGCCGATATGCGGCCCGAGCCGGTCGGGATCCCATTGGGTAAGGTCGGCACCATCAAGCCTGACCGATCCACGAACCGGCTGCCATATACCGGCCAAGGTCCGGATGAGAGAGGATTTGCCGGCAGCACTCAGCCCGATGACGCCAAGTGCATCTCCTGCTTTCAACTCGAAGCTGACGCCCTGCACGGTCAGCCGGTTGCTGCCCGGCGGGCCGGAATAGACCTGCTCCAGGGTCAGCCGTTCGCAAGGCGGCGGCAGCGGCAATGAAGCTTCGCGCTGAGGGGGTATGGTTTCGAGGACGGATTCTAGCCGGGCAAGCGCTGCGCGCGCGGCAGCGAAAGGCTTCCATTGCGCGACCACCTGATCGATCGGGGCGAGCGCACGCGCCGCAATGATCGAACCAGCGAAGATGACACCGCCCGAAGCCTTGCCATCAATCACCAGCAAGGCCCCCACCGTCAGAACCAAAGACTGCAGGAACATGCGAAAAACGCGCGAAACCCCGCCAATCACGGCGGTATCGTCTCCCAGTTTCTCCTGAGCGGCCAGCATCTGCGCGTTGAGCCCAGCCCAGCGCTTGTTCATTACCTTTTCCATGCCCAGCGCGCGGATCAGTTCTACATGGCGTCGGTTTTCCTCGGCCATGCCAAGGCGCTTGCCGGAAACTCCCATGACCGTCCGGGTTGGCGCATCGGCAACTTTGGAGGAGCGATAGGCCAGTGCAACCAGCACCATCGCCCCCACCAGCCCGGTCAGGCCAAGCAGGGGGTGCAGGAAAGTCAGCACCAGCAGGAAAAACAGCACCCATGGCAGGTCGAGAAAGGCTGCCGGGCCAGTGCTGGCCAGAAACTGTCTGATGGTGTCCATGTCTCTCAGGGGTGAAAGCGTGTCTCCCCCCTTGGGAGCCATCCCTCGCAGAGCCATGAAAGTGATCGATTGCTGCACACGCGGAGAGATCACCCCGGTCAAATGGGCCGACATATCCGCCAGAACGCGCGAACGGATGATCTCGAAACCGGCCTGGAACAGATAGACGATGAGGATCAGCACCAGCAGGCTCAGCAAGGTCGGTATGCTCTGGCTCGGCAGGACGGAATCATAGACCATCATCATGTACATCGAACCGCCAAGCAGCAGCACATTGAGCACCGAGCTGACGATGAGCAGGGCGATCACCCCGTCGCGCATGCCGGCAAAGGCATCGCGAACCTCGCCCTTTTCAAATTTCAGGAACATCCGCCCCCCGCATCAGCCTTGCCAATCATGCATTCATCGCAGCAGCGAAGGTGAACCTTACTGATAATTGCGAATCGCGTTAACCATTCCATAGTTTCATTTCATGCGGCAATCGACGCCGCACCACTGCTCAAACCACAGCTTAGCGAGACCGAGGGGCATAAAATCGACGAATTATAGGCTCATGATCGATATAGCGCGGTGGTGCCCCTGGCCCGACTCGAACGGGCACGTCTTGCAACAACCGATTTTGAGTCGGTCGCGTCTACCATTCCGCCACAGGGGCATGTGCGCCGCGATAGCGCTACGCGGTCTGCGCTTCAACCTGCCTTGATCGCTGTTGCCAATTGTTTCAGCAAACGAGGGTGCAACTGGTCGTTGCCTGCCAGAACCTGCGCATCGCATACGGGCAAGGAGCGCCCGCGCCAGTCGGAAACGAAACCGCCCGCCTCGCGCACCAGCAGACAGCCGGCCGCCGTATCCCAAGCATTGAGGCCGCTTTCCCAGAAACCGTCATACCGCCCGGCTGCAACCCAGGCGAGATCGAGCGCGGCAGAACCAAAACGGCGGATGCCCGATACCTGAGGCGCCAGAGCACCATAAATCTTTGCCCACTGCGCTGCATCGCCATGCCCGGCAAAGGGTATCCCTGTTGCGATCAGCGCCTCGTCGAGATGGCGGCGCGCCGAAACTCGCAGGCGGCGATCCTGCAACCATGCGCCGCGCGATTTTTCGGCCCAGAAGCTCTCGTCGGTGATCGGCTGATAGACCAGCGCGGCGATGACATCGCCCCAGCCAGAGCCGTCGAGCTTGGGCTCCTGTACTGCGATGGAAATGGCGAAATGCGGAATCGCGTGGAGAAAATTGGTCGTGCCATCCAGCGGATCGATTATGAAACGTGGCTTGCCCGGATCGCCCTCGATCGTGCCGCCTTCCTCCATCTCGAAGCCCCAGTCAGGGCGAGCATGGCTCAGCTCATCATAGATGGTGCGTTCCGCCGCCATATCCGCCTTGGATACGAAATCCGATGGCCCCTTGCGGCTGACCTGGAGATGCTCGACCTCGCCGAAATCGCGGCGCAAGCGGTTACCCGCCTTGCGCGCCGCCTTTTCCATCACACGGACGAGACCGGAAACTGCCGACATGGATCAGCCGGCCTTGCCGACATAGGTGCGCTCGTAAACATCGACGACAATGCGCGTGCCACTCTCGATATGCGGCGGGACCATGACGCGCACGCCATTATCGAGAATGGCAGGCTTGTAGCTGGAGCTGGCGGTCTGCCCCTTCACCACCGCGTCGGCTTCGACGATGGTAGCTTCCACCTGTTCAGGCAGCTCGACGCTGATCGGGCGCTCGTCATACATTTCGAGCAGAACGGTCATCCCATCCTGCAGAAAGGCGTCGGCCCCGCCCAGCAGATCCTTGGGCAGGTTGATCTGGTCGTAGGTTTCCACATCCATGAACACCAGATCGTCGCCATCGGCATAAAGGAACTGGAAATCCTTGGTGTCGAGACGGACCTTCTCAACCGTGTCGGCACTGCGGAAGCGGACATTGGTCTTGCGGCCGTCGATCAGGTTTTTCATCTCGACCTGCATGAAGGCCCCGCCCTTGCCCGGCTGGGTGTGCTGCGTCTTGGCGACCTTCCAGATACCGTTTTCATATTCGAGAATATTGCCGGGACGGATGTCCACGCCGCTGATCTTCGCCATGGGATGAAGCTTTCGATGAAATGGGTTGGCGCGCGCCCTAGCGCGGGACGCGCCCGACGGCAAGCGAAGCTGTCAGGCCCCGGCAACTCCCAAGGCCTTTGCAAACGCTCTCACTGCTTCGGCCTCGTTTCCGTTCCAGACCGCACCCGACACGGCAATGAAATCGGCGCCCGCCTTGACCAGCGGCCCGCAATTTTCCGGTGTAATTCCGCCAATCGCAACACAGGGCAACTCGAACAGCGATTGCCACCATGCAAGAACTTCCACTTCGGCGTGGTGCTTTGTCTCTTTGGTGTCACTCGGATAAAATGCCCCGAAGGCGACATAATCAGCCCCCGTTTCGCCCGCTTCCATCGCGAGATGGCGGCTGTCATGGCAAGTAACGCCGATTTGCGCCTCCCGGCCAAGCCGATCGCGCGCATCCTTCACGGTGCCATCGCCCTGCCCCAGGTGCACCCCATCTGCGCCCAACCGCTTGGCGAGCGAAATGCTGTCATTGACGATAAAGGCAACATCGCGCTCGCGGCAAATCTCGAGCAGGGGCTGTGCCAATCGGGCCGCTTCATGCTCATCCAAATCTTTAACGCGGAACTGGAAGGCTGCCACAGGGCCGGCCTCCAGCGCACGGGTCAGGCGGGCAGGAAAATTGCCGCCCACGTCCAGCGGCGAGATGAGGTAAAGCAGGCAAGGCGCCCGTTCAGCTTCTTTCATGACGAGCGCCGTTACCCGATCAAATCTTCCGGGTCGAACCCTGATAGATCTCGTCAATCGCCAGCCCAAGCGAAGCGTCGAATTCCGCATCGGTCATCTGGGCGCGCAGATCTTCCAGCAGCGCACGGCTGAAGCTGGCGATGATGCCGCGACTCTTCGCCAGTTCGGCGCAGGCTTCCGGCCGCTTGTATCCGCCCGACAGCGCAACGACGCGTAACACGCGCGGATGGTCGACCAGCGGATCGAACAGGCCCGGCTTCACTGGCAGGCTGAGCTTGAGCATGACGCGCGCATCGCCTGTCATTGCGTCCAGTTCCTTGAGGATTTCCTCCAGCAGGATCTGGTCGCAATCAGAACGGGTTTCGGACTTGATGTTCACTTCCGGCTCGATCATCGGGACCATCCCCGCGGCCAGCACCTGACGCCCCACCTCGAACTGCTGCTTGACGACGGCGGCAATGCCTTCGCGGTTGGCGGAATTGATGACCGAACGTTCCTTGGTGCCGAACACACCCAGCTTTTTCGACTTTTCGAGCAGCGCGCCCAGTTCCGGCATCGGCTTCATCAGCTGCACGCCCTTGGCCTCGTCCTCAAGACCCTTGTCGATCTTGATGAAGGGCACCACGCCGCGTTCGATCAGCGCCTGCGGGGTGGGCTTGCCATCGACCTGGCCATCCATGGTGCGTTCGAACAGGATCGCGCCGATGACCTTGCCATTGGCGAAAGAGGGCGATGTGATGATGCGGCTGCGCATCTTGTGGATGAGGTCGAACATCTCGGCTTCACCGGAATATTCGCTTTCTTCGATGCCATAGCCCTTGAGCGCCTTGGGGGTCGATCCGCCGGACTGGTCAAGCGCTGCAATGAAGCCGTTTCCTTCGGCGATCTTGTTGGTCATGTCCTGCTGGTTCATCGTCTGTCCTCGGTCTGTCTGAAGAAAATAGGTTTAGCTCAGGCCTGAAGCGCGGCCACACCCGGCAGCTCACGACCTTCCATCCATTCGAGGAATGCACCGCCTGCCGTTGAAATGTAAGTGAAATCTTCTACTACGCCTGCATGATTAAGCGCCGCGACCGTATCGCCCCCACCTGCGACGGAGATCAGCGATCCTTCCTTGGAAAGCGCCGCCGCTGTGCGGGCCAGCGCAACTGTTGCCGCATCGAAGGGCTGCGTCTCGAAGGCGCCCATCGGCCCGTTCCACACCAGAGTGCGGCAAGTCTTGAGCACGTCGCCCAGCGCCTCGACCGCCTGCGGGCCGACATCGAGGATCATCTCGTCCGCCGCCACTTCATGAACGTTGCAGATGCGCAAAGACGCCGGGTTGGCGGCAAACTCCTTTGCCACCGCCACGTCATACGGCAGGTGAACCGTGCAGCCCGATGCGTCAGCGGCGGCAAGGATTTCCTCGGCCGTGCCAGTCAGATCATGCTCGCACAGCGACTTGCCGACATTGACCCCGCGCGCGGCGAGGAAGGTGTTGGCCATGCCGCCGCCGATGATCAAATGATCGACCTGGCCCACAAGGTGCTTGAGTACATCGAGCTTGCTGGAAACCTTGGCCCCGCCGACCACGGCGGCAACCGGCTTTGCCGGATTGCCCAGCGCCTTTTCCAGCGCCTCAAGCTCGGCCTGCATCGAACGGCCCGCATAGGCTGGCAGCAGCCGGGCCAGCCCCTCGGTGCTCGCATGAGCGCGGTGCGCGGCAGAGAAGGCGTCGTTGACATAGAAATCGCCATTGGCGGCGATGGCCTTTGTGAATTCGGGGTCGTTCGCCTCCTCGCCAGGCCAGAACCGGGTGTTTTCCAGGATCGCGATGTCGCCTGCCCGCAAAATGCCGATGGCCTGCGCTACGATGTCGCCCGCCACTTCGGGCACGAAAATGATCTCCTTGCCCAATTCGCGCTCCACCGCGCCCTGGACGAGGCTGAGCGACATGGTGGAATTGCGCGCTCCCTTGGGGCGGCCAAAATGGGCCAGCAACAAGACCTTGGCACCCTTTTCGCACAGATCATGGATGGTCGGCGCCGAGGCGCGAACGCGTGTAAGGTCTGTCACCTGCCCATCCTGCATCGGCAGGTTGAGATCGACCCTGACCAGCGCGACCTTGCCGGTCACATCGCCCAGATCATCCAGATTGCGAAAGTTGCTCATCATCCGATCCTTATCTCGTCACCCAGTGCAATTTCGCCATCGGCAATCACCCGGCCCAGAACCCCGCCGCGCCAATCCGGCATCAGGGCATCGCGCAGGCCCGGATGCAGTTCCTCCATGCGCGAACAGGGATCGCATTCCATCGTCACCCCGATGACGCAATCCACGCCGATCCGGATGAGCGCTCCGGCCTCGCGAGGCAGGGACACCCCTCTCGTCAGCAAATTGGCCCGGCGGTTCCACCAGGCCAGATCTATACCGAGCGAGGCGATGGCCTGCTCCCAGCTCTCCGCCTCGATCAGAGAGACCTGGCGCGGGTTGCGCCCCGGCTTCAGCGAACCGCGATGATCTCCCGCAACGCCGGCTGCGCGGGACACCATAACCTGACCGACCGTCTCGATGGGGCCGCGCGACATGGCATGCCGCGCAATCCCTTCGAGACGCCCCGTCATCTTAGAGGAACTTCGCCATCACGCCGGCGGTGTCCAGCATGCGGTTGGAGAAGCCCCACTCATTGTCATACCAGCTCACCACGCGGGCAAGCTTGCCTTCGAGCACGGCAGTCTCGAGGCTGTCGACGGTCGAGGAAGCGGGATAGTGATTGAAGTCCGACGAGACGAGCGGCTGATCGGTATAATCGAGCACACCCTTCATCGGCCCCTGCGCCGCCGCCTTGAGCGCTGCGTTCAGCTCTTCTGCCGTGGTGTCGCGGCCCGGCGTGAAGACAAGGTCGATGAGCGACACATTGGGCGTCGGCACGCGAACGGACGAACCATCAAGCTTGCCCTTCAATGCTGGCAGAACAAGGCCCACGGCGCGCGCAGCGCCCGTGGTGGTCGGGATCATGTTCTGCGCCCCGCCACGTGCGCGGCGCAGGTCGCCATGCATCTGATCGAGCATGCGCTGATCGTTGGTGTAGCTGTGGATCGTGGTCATGAAGCCACGCTCGATGCCCACGGTTTCATGCAGCACCTTGGCGACCGGCGACAGGCAATTGGTGGTGCAGCTGGCATTCGAGACAATCACGTCCTCGGCGGTCAGCACATCATGGTTCACACCATAAACGATGGTTGCAGAAACGCCGTTGGCAGGGGCCGAAATCAAGACCCGCTTGGCGCCAGCATCGAGATGAGGCTTGGCGGCATCGTGGCTCTGGAAGAAGCCGGTGCATTCGAACACCATGTCGATACCCATCGCCTTGTGCGGCAGATCGCCCGGGTTGCGTTCGCTGGTCACCGCGATGCTCTTGCCATTGACGACGAGATTGCTGCCATCGACCTCGACCGTGCCGGGGAAGCGGCCGTGGGTGGAATCATAGCCGAACAGAAGGGCGTTGGACTTCGTGTCAGCCAGATCGTTGATCGCGACCAGTTCGAAATCATGATCGTCGCGTTCCAGCAAAGCGCGCGCCACGAGGCGTCCGATACGTCCGAAACCGTTGATTGCAATCCTGGTCGCCATGTAAGTTGCTCCTGATTATCTGGATTTAGAGGCCAAGCCTGGCCTTGATCTGCGGGACGATGGCATCGGCGGTGATGCCGAAATGCCTGTAAAGGTCGTCGGCCGGGGCCGATGCGCCGAAACTGTCGATGCCGATATTCAGCCCGTCTGTCCCGGTAAACCGTTCCCAGCCCATGGTGACGCCCGCCTCGACAGAGACCTTGAGGGCGTCGGCAGGCAGAGTCTCGGCACGATAAGCGGCATCCTGCGCGATGAAGAGTTCGGCGCAGGGCATCGAAACGACATCGGCGCCGATCCCGTCTGCTTCGAGCGCTGCGGCAGTGGCCATCGCCACTTCCACTTCCGAACCCGTTGCAATCAGCACCACCTTGCGAGCGGCGGATGCAGGCTTGAGGCGATAGGCGCCCCGTGCGGATCGGTTGGCCCGGCCGGTCCAGTTCTCATCGCCCGGCCCACGCAGCTGGGGCAAATTCTGGCGCGAAAGGGCCAGAGCCGAAGGTGTGCCGGTGGTTTCCAACGCCAGCGCCCAGCATTCCGCCGTTTCGATCACATCGGCAGGGCGATAGACATTGAGATTGGGGATCATGCGCAGCGACATGACATGTTCGACCGGCTGGTGAGTCGGGCCATCCTCGCCCAGCCCGATCGAATCATGGGTCAGCACATAGATGGCCTGGGCATGCTGGATCGCGGACAAACGGATCGCGTTGCGGCAATAATCCGAAAAAACGAGGAAAGTGCCGCCATAGGGCACCACGCCGCCATGCAGCGCCATGCCGTTCATGGCCGCCGCCATGCCGAATTCGCGGATGCCGTAATGGACATGGCGACCGGCGTAATTGTCTGCACCAAACGGTTCGGTCGCCTTGGTCTTGGTGAGGTTCGATCCGGTGAGATCGGCCGAACCGCCGACGAGATGCGGCAGCTTTTCGGTGAGCGGCCCCAGAGCCATTTCGGACGCTTTGCGGGTAGCGACCTTCTTCGGCTCGGCCACAAGAGCGGCAATGAAATCCTGAAGGGCTGGCGCGGCGAGATCGGCCACGCCTGCGAAACGGGCCTCGAAATCAGCGCGAGCGGAAGATCCAGCCAGGCGTTGCTCCCATGCGGCGCGGGCCTCGGCGCCCCTAGCGCCAACCGCGCGCCAATCAGCCAGAATATCGGCAGGAACCTCGAAGGGGGCCGCGGTCCAGCCCAGATATTCGCGCGCAGCCGCAATTTCCTCTGCGCCCAGCGGCGCGCCATGGACAGTGTGCCCGCCCTGCTTGTTGGGCGCGCCCTTGCCGATGATGGTCTTGCAAGCCACCAGCGAGGGGCGCGGATCGGCCTCGGCCTCGGCCAGAGCGCGGGCGATATTGGCGAAATCATGCCCGTCGCAGCGCGCAGTGTGCCAGCCCGACGCTTCGTAACGCGCAAGAATGTCTTCGCAGGTCGAAAGCGAGGTATCGCCATCGATAGTGATGGCGTTATCGTCCCACAGCACATTGAGGCGGCCAAGCTTGTTAACGCCCGCCAGCCCCACCGCTTCGTGGTTGATGCCTTCCATCAGGCAACCATCGCCCGCGATCACCCATGTCTTGTGATCGACCAGAGCGTCTCCGAAGCTGGCATTAAGATGACGCTCGGCCATCGCCATGCCAACGGCCATGGCCAGACCTTGCCCAAGAGGGCCGGTGGTGCATTCAACACCTGCCAGCTCATGATTTTCAGGATGCCCCGCACAAGGGCTGCCCAGCTGGCGGAAATTGCGGATATCCTGCCTGGTGGGCGCGGCATACCCGCTCAGATGCAGCAGGGAATAGATCAGGATCGAGCCGTGACCTGCCGACAGCACGAAACGATCACGATCCGCCCAGTCGGGCGCTGCGGGATCATATTTCAGGAATCGCGACCACAGCACCGTCGCCACATCGGCCATGCCCATCGGCATGCCGGGGTGCCCGCTGTTGGCCGCCTGCACCGCATCCATCGAAAGGGCGCGAATGGCGTTGGCCATGCCGGAAAGGCGGGACGGGTCGAGGCTCATTATACAGGCTCCTGCGCAATCGCCGGGTTGCAGGCAAAAGGCCGATTCGGCGCGCCGCTTCCTTTGCGGACAGGCAGGCTTGCGTCAAGCGCAGCAGGCTTGGGCATCCCGGCAGGTTTTCCGCAGTTTTCTTGATTGGCAGAGCATCCAGCCCTTTGCCTTGCGGTTCCCGTGCGATAGCAAATCACCATGCAAAGGGATCGCATCACTACAGCTTTTGCGCGCATGGACGAGGCTTTGGCCCGCATCGAGGCCGTGGCCGAAAATGCCCGCCATGCGCCAGCCACTTCCCGCCTGGTCGAACGCACTCTGCAACTGGAAGAAGCCCTTGGCGAAACGATCACCGAAATCGATCGCCTGGTCGGAATGCTTGAGCGATGAGCAATGTCACCCTCTCGATCGGCGGCCGGGATTACAAGGTAGCCTGCGCTCCCGGCGAAGAATCGCATGTCGAAATGCTGGGACGCATGATCGATGGCAAGCTGGCGGCGATGGAGGGTATGTCCTCCCAATCCGAACCCCGGATGCTGTTGTTTGCCGCCCTTCTGCTTGCTGACGAACTGCATGAAGCCAATGCACGACAAAGCAACGCAACCCCGGTCGATGGAGAAATCGAGGGATTGCTTGAGCAATTTGCCGGCCGGATGGAAAATCTTGCTGCACGGCTTGAGGGCGGGCAGGCGAACGCTTAGATAATGATCGACGGGAACTGCCCGGCACGAGCCGTTCGAACATCCCTGAGGCTATAAGCAATCCAATGGGGGCTGTCCCTGGCTCTGCCCTGGCAGGGCACATATGGTCCCCACCTGACGTCGAGGCGTCAGAGGATTTCTAGGCAACCGACCATGGCGGGCCCGTCACCCTACTGAAGAACGCCACCCTTTTATCCAGAGCAAGGCTGCAGTTGGAAAACAAACAGATATTGCGGCACCGCCTGCGGAAGGAACGGCGCGATCATGTCGCCGCCATTCCCGACAAGGTCCGCGCGCTGCTGTTTCATCGTCCGCCACAGGCGCTTGAGCAGATGATACGCCCCGGTGCAGCGATCGGTCTCTATCACGCGACCCATCAAGAGGCTCCCACCGGCAATTATGCGTGCCATTTCCACGAAAGCGGCCACAGACTCGCCCTGCCCTTTTTCGCCCATCGCGATGCGGCCATGGAGTTTCGCCAGCTGGGAAACCCCTATGCCGATGCTTTGTTGCAGCCCGGCCCTCATTCCATAGCTCAACCTTTACCGGGAGCCGAGGCAATACAGCCCGATGTCGTATTTGTGCCGCTGGTCGGCTTTACCGCTACTGGAGAGCGGCTGGGCCAGGGAGGCGGGCATTACGATCGCTGGCTTGCGGATAACCCCGCAGTGACAGCAATCGGCCTTGCGTGGGATTGCCAGCTGGTCGAAGAACTACCGCTTGAGCCGCATGATCGCAGGCTTGACGCAATCATCACGCCGACCAGGCTTTACAGACCCTTCTGATGCGCAAACAGCCCACCTGGCGAATCCCCGCAGGCATACTCTTGCTGGTTATCTGTCTTGTCCTTTACGCCGGGCTCGTAGCCCAGGCCGCCGACCATATTTCGGCTTTGCCCGTGCTGCTGCAGGTGCCGGTCTATGTGGTGCTGGGGACGATATGGCTGCTGCCGCTGCGCCGTTTCCTGATCTGGATGGAAACTGGCCGCTTCGGCTGAACGACAGAGCTGGTTGCCGGGGGAAATTCCCCAAGGGATGGCGCGAGTGACGGGGCTCGAACCCGCGACCTCCGGCGTGACAGGCCGGCACTCTAACCAACTGAGCTACACCCGCAGTCCCTTGGGGAGCCGCGCCACTAAGGCAGGCTCCGGGCCCTGTCAACATGGTTGCGCATCCATTTTTCAGTAAAAGCTGAATGTGTCTGCACAAGACCATTGCCCGGTCTCAAAAGCACAACTTCAGCCCAAGGCGAAATGATCTGCGGTCAAACCGCAACAGGCGCTGAAATGGCGCCTTGCGGGGCATAATCGCTCACCACGAAATCCTCTATGCGATAATCGAAAATGCTTGCGGGCTGGCGGGTGATGGCAAGGCTTGGATTGCCGGATGGGCTGCGCGCAAGCTGCTCTTCGACGAGATGGGCATGGTTGAGATAGAGGTGCACATCAGCCCCCATCCAGACCAGCTCGCCCGGCTCCAGCCCGGCCTGCTGCGCCATCATCCTGACGAGCAGTGCGGCCGACCAGATATTGAAAGGCACGCCCAGCGCCAAGTCGCAGCTGCGCTGATAAAGCAATCCGTTCAGCCGGTTTCCGGCCACGTGAAACTGATAGGTCTTGTGACAGGGCGGGAGCGCCATCAAATCAAGTTCGGCGACATTCCAGCCCTCGATGATATGGCGGCGGCTTCCCGGATTGGCCTTCAGGCTCGCGACAACCTCGGCTACCTGATTGATGCCCCGGCCTTGCCTGTAAAGCCCCTCGCCTGCTGGCTCATATGTCGGCCAGTCGACCCATTGCTTGCCATAGACCGGACCGAGATCGCCCCATCGCGCTGCAAAGTCGGCATCTTGCACAATGCGTTCCGAAAATTCCTCGCGGCTGATCCCTTCGCCCGTTTCGCGGCGATAGCGATCGAGCGGCCAGTCGGTCCAGATCTGGACATTCTGGCGGCATAATTCCCGGATATTGGTATCTCCGGTCAGAAACCAGAGCATTTCGCGCGTGGCGGTTTTCCAATAGACCCGCTTGGTGGTGAGCAACGGCATGTGCCCGTCAGCCAGGCTAAAACGCATCTGCGCACCAAAGATCGAGCGGGTGCCGACACCAGTCCGGTCACGGCGCTCGTCGCCCGTCTCCCACACCTGACGCATCAGGTCGAGATATTGCCACTCCCAGTGAGGCTGGCGGTGAGAATCAGTGTCTCGCGAAGCGGTTTGCATGCCCCCGTGATAAACATGCGATTGCCCGCTTGCCACCCCGCCCAACCCCTCCTATAGGGCCGCCTCTGCCTTGCTCCACAGTTTGCTGCGGGGCTCCGGTCGGGGAGTAGCTCAGCCTGGTAGAGCACTGTCTTCGGGAGGCAGGGGCCG
>CAZWEY010000012.1:0-26177 GCA_964632055.1 uncultured Sphingomonadaceae bacterium | reverse complement strand
CGCGCCGCCCAGCGACCAGCCGTTCACCGCCACCCGGTCAAGGCCCAACCGGTCAATCAGCGCGACCGCATCGCCCGCGATGGCGCCGATCGAGAAATCGCTGAAATCCTTGTCGGACTTGCCGCAGCCGCGCTGATCGAAGGCGATGACTTCATGTCCTGCCTCAAGCAGGGCTGCAAGGGTTGAATCCCAGACGCGCAAGCTCATCGCCCAGGAATGGGTCAGGAGGACAGGAAGTCTCGTCCCTGTGTGATGCTCGTAATAGATGCGTCTGCCGTCCGTTTCGAGATAGGCCATCGCGTTGTTCCTCTCCTGCCCCGCCGTTTCAGCCCGGCGCGGACAGCGTGATGCCCACAAGCGGGCTGAAATGGTGCATGGTTACGGTACGCTTGGCGATCTTCCAGATGCCGTTGCGGCGCTCGAACCGGTCAGTGTAAGTCGCCGCCACGGTCTGCGCCTGTCCGTCGCTGGTGGTGCCGATGCAGTCCACATCGCACACCCCGTCGGCGTGATCGTCATCGCTGAACTCGACCCTGAGGTTGGTGGTGCAATGCGTGGATTGCAGCCATGCCGGCCAGAGAATGTCGTAGATTGCCTCGCGGATGCCAGCGTGGCCTTCGAACCTGCCGAAGGGTGGGCCGATGTCCCAGACGCAGTCTTCCCACCAGATGGCAAGAAAGCGGTCCCAGTTGCGCTTGTCGAAGCCGAGGCAATAATCGCTGACGAGGTCATGCATCGCAAAACGGCTTTCCAGCCGGTCGATGCGGTGCAGCAGAGCTTCTGTCATCAGTCTTCCCCTTCGTCGGATGCGAGGCCGAACTTGCGCAGTGCCGCCGCGCGGGTGGTGGGTACGTGATAGCTGGGGAAGGGGGCGGGCCATGGTTCGACATGGCGAAGCAGATCGCGCGCGACCGAAACCTTGTGCACTTCGGTCGGTCCGTCGACGATGCCCATTTCAGGAACATATTGCCACATGTCCATCAGCGGCGTTTCGTTCGACATGCCAAGCGAGCCATGCAGGTGTAGCGCGCGATAGACGACGTCCTTGAGCACGCCGGGCATGGCCGCCTTCACCGCCGAAATCTCGCGGCGGACGGCGCGAGTGTAGCCCTGGTCGCGGTCAAGCAGCCAGGCTGCGTAAAGCACGTGAAGGCGGAACTGCAGGATCTGGGTGTAGCTGTCGGCGATCTTTTCCTGCACCATCTGCTTGTCGGCCAGCACCTCGCCCTTGGTGCGGCGGCTGACGGCACGTTCGCACATCATGTCGAGCGCTTTGTTGAGCATGCCGACGGTGCGCATGGCGTGGTGGATGCGGCCGCCGCCCAGCCGCGATTGCGCGACCTTGAAGCCCTCGCCTACCGGGCCGAGCGTGTTTTGTGCGGGAACGCGGCAATTGGTGAAGCGGATATAGCCATGGACGCCGGAGCCGATTTCGTCCTTGGGTCCGACGGCGGTGTTGCGCACGATGTCCATGCCTGGCGTGGGGTTGGGCACGATCAGCATGGTTGAACCATGATGCACCGGCACGTCAGGATCGGTGATCGCCATGACGATCAGGAATTCGGCGATGCAGGCGTGGCTGGCGAACCATTTTTCGCCGTCAATCACCCATTCGTCGCCATCGCGCCGGGCGATGCAGGTGAATTCACCCGGATCAGCGCCAGCTTGCGGCTCGGTCATCGAATAGCAGCTGACGATGTCGCCATCGAGCAGCGGTTGGAGATAGCGCGCCTTCTGTTCTTCGGTGCCGAAGCGGGCAAGGATTTCGGCATTGCCGGTGTCAGGCGCCTGCGTGCCAAACACGACGGGGGCAAAGCGGCTGCGTCCGAGAATCTCGTTCATCAGCCCCAGCTTGACCTGGCCGAATCCCTTGCCCCCCAGTTCGGGTCCAAGATGACAGGCCCAAAGACCCCGTTTCTTGACGATTTCCTGCAGCGGCTTGATAAATGGCCGGGCCGGGCCGTGAGGGTCGAACGGATCGGCGGGTCCGCGAAACACGAGGTCGAAGGGCTCGACCTCGTCGCGCACGAATTCGCGCATCCAGTCCAGTTCGCGCTGGAATTCAGGGTCAGTGCAAAAGTCCCAACTCATCTATTTGAAGCTCCGCTTGGCATGTTCAACATCCCGCGTACCAGCCGCCGTCGATCCATAATTCGGCACCCGTCACATATTTTGCCTCATCCGAGGCAAGGTAAAGCGACCCATGAGCGATATCCATCGGATCGCCTACCAGCCCCATGGGGATCATGGCCTTGATTGCCGCGTCCTGTTCGGGGGTGATGTCGCCGAGGATTGGTGTCCTGATCTGGCCGGGGAAGATCGTGTTGACGCGAATGCCACGTTTGCAGAATTCAAGCGCCGCTGCCTTGCTCATGACACGGACTGCGCCCTTGGAAGCGTGATAGCTGAGCGCGTCAGGGCTGCCGATGAGGCCGAACAGCGAGGAAATGTTGACGATGGCGGCGTTGCCGGACTTGAGCAGTTCAGGAACCGCCGCCTTCATGCCGAGGAAAACACCGGTCTGATTGATGCCGACCATCCTGGCCCAACCTTCCTCGGTCTCGGTCTCCACGCCGCCGGGATGAAAGATGCCCGCATTGTTGACAAGAGTGGTCAGCCCGCCAAACGTGGCGACTGCATCGGCCACGGCTGCATCCCAGCTGGCCTTGCTGGTTACATCCAGACGGACGAACCGGGCCTCTCCGCCCTCGGCGCTAATCGCGGCTGCCGTCTGCTCGCCCATTTCCTCCTGCAAGTCGCCAATGACGACCCTTGCGCCCTCGCGGGCGTATAATGCGGCCTGAGCGGCACCAAGCCCGCTGGCCCCACCGGAAACGAGGGCGATCTTGCCCGCCATACGATCCGCCACAGATCTCTCCCGCGATTGCGATCCACCCATCCTTGAAGGGCGCGCCTCTGGCCGGACGATAAACACTTGCTAGGGTAAAGCAAGTGTTTATCGTCCGGCCAGAGGCGCGGGCGTTGCGCAGAACTACAGCCTTATAATAAATGTATATAGGTCAATAATATAAGATCCATTATTGCCGGGATTTATGTGCAGCAACAATATGCTTGCTTGCGCCAAGCAAATCTTTTACGTTCCATGCAGATCAATCGGAAGTCGATGCGATTGGCATGCATTGTCCGGATCGATCGCTGCTTGATGTCACGGAGAGATCCTCCGGGCATCCAATGGGCAAGAAGATAGGCCTCAGTGCCATATTGGGGAGATTGTCATGGTAGCTTCTAAGTTCGGTTCGTTGCGCGCATCCATCTGTGTCGGGACGTCGCTTGCCTTGTGCCTGACGGCGCAGGCTGCTTACGCACAAGGTGCATCTGTTGCGGAAGATGCGCCTTATGTCCTTGAGGAAATCACCGTCACAGCCCGAAAGAGGGTCGAGTCGATGCAGGATGTCCCGGCGGCGATCAGCGCCCTTTCGGCTGGCGAGCTGGAGCGTCGCTTCGATTCCGACGTTCGCGATTTCGCCGACTCTTCGCCAAACATCGTCATCGACGACACGCAGCAAGGTCCGGGCGGCGTCGCGGCAATCTACATCCGCGGCATCGGCGTTGCCGACGTCGAAAAGTCGGTCGACCCGGCTGTTGGCGTGGTATTCGACGATGTCTACATCGGCCAGAGTTCCGGTAGCCTCCTGAAGGCCATCGACATCGATCGCGTCGAGGTTCTGCGCGGGCCTCAGGGCACGCTGTTCGGGCGCAACGCGACGGGCGGCGTGATCAACCTCTCCCGCTCGCGCCCCACCTTCGAGACAACGGGCAAGGCCCGGATGACTTACGGTCGTTTCGACACGTGGAAGATCGAGGCGGTCGCCAGCACGGGGCTGAGCGAAAAGGTGGCGGTCAAGCTATCTGCCGCATACGAGAAGTCTGACGGTTACTTCCGCAACACCTTCTATGACAAACCCGGCCAGCGCTCGGAATTCTTTGCGGTTTCGGGCGCCATGCTGTTCGAGCCGACTGACCGGTTCTCGCTGCTCCTGAGCTATGACCATCAGGAAACCGATCAGGATCCGCCGCAGTTGCTGGCGGTCAACCGCCCCACCGACCTGTTCTGCACCGCTTATGCGCAGTGTTCCTCATCTCCGGGCAAGCCGACATCCGGTGGCCGCTATGTCAGTGTTGCCGACGGCCCGCTGGACAAGAATGCGTCGTTCAAGCTCGACATGGCGATCGGCAAGGCGACCTATGATCTCGGCTCGGACCTTCAGATCGACTACATTCTCGGCTGGCTCAAGACCAAGGAGACCATCACTCAGGATTTCGATACTGCGCCTCTGACGCTCTACCACACCGACCGGCCGGCGCGCTGGCGGCAGACCACCAATGAATTGCGGTTGACAAAGGGTGGGGATGGCCCGCTGTCCTTCGTCCTTGGCGCTTATCTGTGGGATTCGCGCTATACCATCAATCTCAAGAACTATATCGGCTTTGCTGGCGCACCGCTCCTGACCAGCGCGCAGGACGTGACGCAGACCAACAAATCCTATGCGGGCTATGGCGAGCTTGACTATGACCTGACTGACAGGCTGACGCTGACGGTCGGTGCACGTTATACGCACGACAAGAAGTCCAGCCTCGTCAATGACGGCACGATCTTCATCTATGGTACGACAGAGGAGGCCAATCCGATCGTGACGATCGAGCCTAGCCTTGCCGGAGGCCAGATCGTGATGGCCAGGCCGGTCAAGAAAAGCTGGTCAAAGTTCACTCCGCGCGTTTCGCTGAAGTATGACCTCACTTCGGATGTCATGGCCTATATTCTGTGGTCGCGCGGCTATCGTGGCGGCGGCTTCAATGGCCGGCCTTCCACCATTGGCGCAGCGACCAACCCTTACAACCCGGAAACGCTGGACAACTACGAAATCGGCTTCAAGTCCGAACTGGCGGGTGGCCGCGTGCGTCTGAACGGCGCAGCCTTCCTGATGAAGTACAAGGACATGCAGCAGGATCTGGACGTTCCGGCACCCGGCACTTCGACGGGCCGCGAAAACCGGACGATCAATGCTGCCTCGGCCGATTTCAAGGGCTTCGAGCTGGACCTGACAGCGCAGCTTACCGAAAACCTGCGTGTCAACGGCAACCTTGGTTACCTTGACACCAAGTACAAGAAGTTCTTCGGCGACATCTACAGCACCGGTACCCCTGTCGATGCCACGTTCCTGAAGATCCGCCGCGCACCGAAATGGACGTGGAACCTTGGTGCCACTTACGAGACCGAGATTAGCTCCAATGCGTCGGCATGGATCACGGGCGACGTCCATTATCTGGGCGCGCACGAGATCACGTTCCTGAACAACCCCAACCTGCGCAACAAGGGCCAGTACATGGTTGACGCCTCGGTCAACGTCAGGTTCAACAAGACGACGCTTAGCGTTTTCGGCAAGAATCTGGCTAACGAGAAGGGCTGGACCATCGGCTACGACGTACAGGGCGTATGGAGCTATGCCGCGCCCCGGCCCCGGCGCACCTGGGGCGTTGCTGTGACGCAGACTTTTTAAGGGACTGAAAATGAGCGGAACGGACAACCGGCCAGCGCCTCGGCGGTGGCTGGTAACCGGAGCCTCGCGCGGGATAGGCCGGGCAATTGCGGAGCGCGCGCTTGGCGCAGGTGACCGTGTATGCCTGGTGGCCCGGTGTGGCAGCATTGCAGACGATGCGGCAAGGATCGGGGGGCAGGCGATGGGTGTAACCGCCGATGTCGCCAGTGCCGAGGATGTGGAACGCTGCTGCGCCCGCATCGCAGAGGCGTGGGGCGGGATCGACGTTGTCATCAACTGCGCCGGTCTTCATCGCGGAGGCAAGGTCGATGCCCTGGCTCTGGAGGATTGGGACGCGTCGCTGGCGACAAACCTGTCGGGTCCGCTCAATGTGGTGCGGGCGGCCTTGCCGCATATGGGGACGGGCGGCGCCATCGTGAATGTCGGGGCGGTCGTCGGATTTCGCGGCTTTCCGGGCGACAGCTGTTATGGCGCGGCCAAGGCCGGGCTTTCCGGCCTGACCAATGTCCTTGCCACCGAGCTTGGCAAGCGCGGCATCCGCGTCAACATGGTCGTCCCCGGTTTCGTCATGACTGAGATGACCAGCGGCGTCAGCGAAAAGGCGCGCGCGGCCATCGTTGCGAAGGTGCCGCTGGGCCGGATGGGCGAAGCCGAGGAAATTGCCGATGTCTGCTTCTGGGTGGCTGGCTCAACTTACATGACGGGATCGACCATTTTCACTGACGGAGGGCTCATGTGCAGCCTGTAGGGGCACAGGTGGATCTAAGGCTGGCGGAATGGATTTCCGCCAATGCCGGCCTCAGCGATGTCAAGGTCGGCGGGGCGCTTGCCGGCGGCAATGCCAACGTCACACGGCTGGTTACTGCGCGCGAGGGGCGCTTCGTTTTGCGTCATCCGCCTGCCGATACCGTGTCGGACAAGGCTGCTGCCGGAATTTCCCGCGAGTTTGCCGCCATCTCGGCGCTTTACAGGCAAGCCTCGGTCGCGCGTCCCGTCATTTATTGCAGCGATGCATCCATTATCGGGCAGCCGTTCTCGCTGACGGGCTTTGTCGAGGGCGTCGCCATCACGGGCAGCTTGCCTGAGGCCTATGGGCCGGACGGAGTTGAACGGATCGGGGTTTCCCTGATGGAAACGCTTGGCGCAATCCACCGTGTCGATCCGGCGCCGCTTCTGGCGCAAGGTTTCGGCAGGCCGGAAGGCTTTGCCCAGCGGCAAGTCCAGCGCTGGCTGGACGTTCGGGCGAGGCACGCCGTGCGCGATTTGCCGCTGTTGCGGGAGGTCGGCGAGTGGCTGCTTTCGAACCTGCCGCCTGAAGGCGCGCCATCCATCATTCATTGCGATTTCCATCTGGACAATTGCCTGTCCGCGCCGGACCGCCCGGAAGTTCGGGCGGTGATCGACTGGGAGATGGCGACACTGGGCGATCCGCTGGTCGATGTCGGCCTGTGCCTGTTCTTCTGGAAGCGCGATCCGGCCGCACCGCTCGGCTTCGGTTTCGTTCAGGCCATATCGAACCTGCCCGACGCACCTGATCGCGCGCGCCTTGCAGATGTCTGGACGCAGGCCAGCGGCAGGGATCATGCGGCCCTTGGCTGGTACACCGTCTTTTCTGCATGGCGGCTTGCTGCCATCGTTGAAGGGGCGTGGCTGCTGCAGGCTGAAGGCAAGGTGGACAGCGACTATAGCCGGAACCTGGAATTTGACGTTCCCAACCTTCTGCGCGAGGCTGCAGAGCTGGCAGAACAGGCGATGCGATGATCGATGCGACCATGATGGACTTCCCGCTGACGACGCAGATGATCCTGCGCCGCGGCGAGCATCTGTTTGGCGAGAGCAGCGTTCAGACCTTCGATGGGGCAAAGCTGCACCGGCGCAGCTTTGCCGAAATCGCGGCGCGCGCGGCGTGTCTGGCGACTGCGCTGGGGCGTCTCGGTATCCAGCGTGGCGAAAGGGTGGGTACCTTGTGCTGGAACAGCCATGCCCATCTTGAGGCCTATCTGGCAGTGCCGGCTTCCGGCCGCGTGTTGCACACCCTCAACCTCAGGCTGTTTCCCGATCAGATCGCCTGGATCGCGAACCATGCCGATGACAGGGCGATCATCGTCGACAGTGACCTTCTGGGCCTGCTCGCGTCCTTTGCCGGGCAGGTTCGGGGCCTCAAACACGTGATCGTGACGGATGGCGATGGCGGGGATGCTTTGGCGGGCCTGCCGTTTGCGGTGCATTCCCTCTCGGATCTTCTGGCCGATGCGCCACCGATGGAGGACTGGCCGGAGCTTGAAGAACGAGCGGCAGCCGCGATGTGCTATACCTCCGGCACGACCGGCAATCCCAAGGGCGTGACATACAGCCATCGCTCTGTCTTCCTGCACAGCCTTGGCTCGATGGGGCACGACGCCTTCGGCATCCGTAATGCGGACCGGGTGCTGATGATGCCGTCGATGTTCCATGCCAATGCCTGGGGCCTGCCTTATTCCTGCTGGTTTGCAGGGGCCGACATGGTCATGCCGTCACGCTTCCTCCAGCCCGACGCGATGGTTGCGATGATCGGACAGACCCGGCCAACCCTGACCATGACCGTGCCGACCATCCTCAACGACCTGCTCCGGCGCCATGCCAGTGCGCCGCTCGATCTGTCCTCGTTCCGCTGCATTGTGGTGGGTGGTTCCGCCGTTTCGCGCCACCTCATAGACGAAGCAAAGGTGCAATGGGGCGTTGATATCGTGCAGGGCTGGGGGATGACGGAAACCAGCCCGATGGCCGTGTTGTCGCAGCCGCCGCGCGGCACGACCCCTGCGGATGAGGCGATGTGGAGGGCCAAGAGCGGCAGGCCGGTGGCCGGCGTCGAAGTGCGGATCGTCGATGACGCAGGCGCCGTGGTAGCGCAGGATGGCGAGAGCGTTGGCCGCCTGCAGGTCCGAGGGCCGTGGGTTGCTGCGGGCTATCACCGCATGGAGGGACAGACGACTCCCGATGGCTGGTTCGACACTGGCGATGTCGGCGTGATCGATCCGCTTGGCTATGTGCGGATCACGGACCGGGTGAAGGATCTTATCAAGTCGGGAGGAGAATGGATTTCCTCTGTTGATCTGGAAAATGCGCTTGCCGCGCTTCCCGGCATTGCCGAGGCTGCGGTTGTCGCCGTGCCGGATCCGCGCTGGGAAGAACGCCCTCTGGCGATCATCAGCTGGAAGGGCGAGGGGGCGCCTGATTTTGCGGCCATGCGCCAGACGTTGCTGGGGCAGATGGCAAAGTTCATGGTTCCTGAAAACTGGGCAGTAATCGGGGCGCTGCCCAAGACCAGTGTCGGCAAGATCGACAAGCGCGCCCTGCGCGACCAGGTGGAGGCCAAACTTATTGACATTGTCCAGGAACGCGGCTTTGCGGCGGTCGACTGAAACCATGGACACAGCGCCTGCTATGAAGACCGAACCGACGGTAAGGCAACGTAAAACTCAGGCCGAGCGGACTGCGCTTTCCGATGCGCGCATGCTTGAAGCGGCGACGGCGCTCATCCTCGAGCATGGCACGCATCATACAACTCTGCGCGAGGTGGGCGAGCGGGCCGGCTACAGCCGCGGACTTGCCAGCAACCGCTTTGGCTCCAAGGAAGGGCTGTTCAGCCAGCTCGTGCGCGACTTCAATCGCCGCTGGGCGCAGGAGTTGCGCAACACGGTGGGCGACAGCACGGGCCTTCCGGCTTTCAGCGCCGCGCTGGATGCGGTGGAATATTTCCTGCTCAACCGCTCGGCGGAAATGAAGGCTCTTTACATTCTGTGGTTCGAATCCATTTCCAGCCACGAGGAAGTCCGCAAGCGCCTAGCCCGTAATCACACCGCCTATCGCCGCGATGCCGAGCGCTGGGTGCGAGAGGGGATAGCGGATGGCACGATCCGCGACACGATCGACCCTCAGTGCTTTGCGATCGAGTTTGCATCGCTGATTTTCGGTCTGATCTACCAGTGGCTGGTCGAGCCGGCAAAGGTCGATATTCACGCGGTTTTCCAGCATTACAGGCGCAACGCGATTGAAACCCTTGCCGCTGTCTAGCTGATCCGGCCAAGGCTCATATTTGCCCGAAATCCCCCTCGAAATTTATTTGCTAGTCGTAAGCAAATAAGTTATCCAGCCTTTAGTTAGGCAGCGGGCGATGGCCGTCTGCATTGGGACTCGAAGGGTGCGAGATGGGTGTCGTCCGGCTTGATTCACTGCTGACTTCCCAGTCCGCCAAGCCGGTAGTAAGGGATGAGCGGCGGCGTGGCTGATGGGGCAAAGCTGATGCAGCCGGTTCTTCACGGTATTCGTGTGGTCGAACTGGCCGGTATCGGCCCGGCTCCATTCTGCGCCATGATGCTGGCCGACCACGGAGCGGAAGTCATCAGGATCGACCGCCCCGGAGGCAGTGATCCGCTCGATCAGGATCAGGCCAGGGATGTCCTGTTGCGTTCGCGCCGCTCGATCACGCTTGACCTCAAGAAGCCTGAATCTGTGGAGGTCGTGGCGCGGCTGGTCGAAACAGCGGATGCCATGATCGAAGGCTTCCGGCCCGGCGTTGCAGAACGGCTGGGGTTGGGCCCGGAGGCGATGATGCAGCGCAACCCTGCGCTGGTCTATGCACGGATGACAGGGTGGGGGCAGTATGGGCCGCTGGCCAGCAAGGCAGGACACGATCTGAACTATATTGCCCTGAGCGGATGTCTTGCCGCGATCGGCCCTGAAGGACAGCCGCCGGTTCCGCCGTTGAACCTGATCGGCGATTATGGCGGTGGCGGCATGATGCTCGCTTTCGGACTGGTCTCGGCGCTGCTTGCTGCAAAGCAGACTGGCAAGGGACGCATCATCGATTGCAGCATGGCCGAAGGCGCAGGGGTGCTGATGGCAGGCATGTGGTCGCTCAGGCACAATGGCGTCTGGGATGCTCCGCGTGGGCGCAATCTTCTTGATGGCGGAGCCCCGTTCTACAGCACTTACGCCTGTGCAGACGGCCTGTTTGTCGCCATCGGTGCGGTCGAGGCCAAGTTCTTCAGCAACCTGCTCGACGAGCTGGGGCTGCTGGGCGATCCTTTGTTTGCCGATCAGTATGATCAGGTGAAGTGGCCTGCAATGAAGGCCTGTCTTGCCGAGGTTTTCGCCCGCGCGCCGCGCGCCCATTGGGCAGATAGGCTCAAGCACCGGGACTGCTGTTTCAGCGAGGTGCTGACCATGGCCGAGGCGGCCGGGAACGAGCATAACCTTGCCCGCGGAAACTATGTCAAGGCAGGCGGGTTCATGCAGCCGCACCCCGCGCCTCGTTATGTCGGCACGCAAGCGGTGATGCCCGTGATGTGGCAGCTCGACTCCGACCGGGCCGCGATCCTGCAGGAGGTCGGCATGGCCGATCCTGACGGAGGCTGAACCAGCAAGCATGACCTTTCGATGGCGAGCCGGGACATCTCAGAAGACGGCTGGCCTTAACGCAACATGAGCCCAAAGGGCGGTGCCGGGAGTAGGATTGATGACTGACAAGAACGCCAAGGTCGATTTCGACGCCATTGCCATCGGCGCAGGATTCGCCGGGCTGGCGCTGATCCATTATCTGAAGAAGGCAGGTCTTTCGATCCGCGTCTTCGACCGCGCGTCCGACATTGGCGGCACCTGGACCTGGAACCGCTACCCTGGCGCTGCAACCGACAGTGAAAGCTACTATTACTGCCTGACCTTCTCTAAGGAACTGCTGCAGGAATGGTCCTGGTCCAAACGTTATCCCGACTGGGAGGAAACTCATCGCTACATGCGGTTTGTTGCCGATCGTTGCGACATGTGGCCGCATATCCAGCTCAATACCGAGATCGTCGAGGCACGCTTCATCAAGGATCGCGGGATCTGGGAGGTCAAGACCGGTACGGGCGAGGTCTATAGCTGCAAATATTTCATCAGCGGCATGGGCATGATTTCCGAACCGATGATCCCGAAGATCAAGGGGCTGGAGCGCTTCAAGGGACCGATGTTCCATTCCTCGCGCTGGCCGCAGGGGCTGGACTATGCCGGCAAGCGCGTCGGCATCATCGGTGCGGGGGCGACCACGGTGCAGATGTTGCCGGTCATGTCGCAAACCGCTGCCAGCGTCACGGTGTTTCAGCGCACGCCGAACTTCATCCTGCCAGCCATGCAGCGTCCGATGACGCCGGAGTGGGAAAAGGAGATCAAGGACAATTACGACGCCATCGTGGCGAAGTGCCGCAACCATGTCTTCGGCATGGCCTTCGACAGCCCGGTCGGACGCAATGCCATCGACACGCCGCCAGAGGAGCGCCAGCGTATCTTCGAGGAAAACTGGACCGGCAGCTTCCGCTGGGTGTTCGAAACCTTCGATGACCTTCTGGCCAACCCTGAAGCCAACCGCATGGCTTCCGAATTCATCATCGCCAAGATGAAAGAGCGGATCAAGGATCCTGAACTGGCGGAACTTCTTGTCCCCAAGGTCGAGGATTACCCGTTGTTTGCCAAGCGGCCGCCGCTCGATCACGGATATCTTGAGGCCTATGCCCGCGACAATGTGCGTCTCGTCGACATCAAGGACAAGGAGCCGCTGGTGGAGGTCACCGAAACCGGCGTACGTACCACGGCGAACCATTACGAGTTCGACATCATCGTTCTGGCAACAGGGTTCAAGGCCTATACCGGCGCGCTCGAAGCGTTCCCGATCCGCGGCGCAACCGGGCAGACCCTTTATGAAAAGTGGAAAGAATCCTCTGACTGCATAATGGGCGTGTGCGTTGCCGATTTCCCGAACATGTTTGTCGTGACCGGCCCGCAGGCGCCGTTCGCCAACCTGCCGACTTCGATTGAACAGAATGTCATCTGGATTTCTCGCTGCATCGAGAAAATGGAGCAGGAGGGCTATGCCCTGTTTAAGCCGCGCGCCGAGGCGGAGCGGGAATGGACAGCGCATACCGCAGATATCCACCGCCAGACCCTGATGGCGCATGGCGACGAGGTTCATTCCTGGATGATGGGCGCCAACCGCGAGGACAAGCCGCCGCGCGTGCTCATCTATTTCGGTGGCGCCAACACCTATTATGATGTGCTGGACCGCTCGGCCGAAGCGGGCTTTCCGGAGCTGGAGTTCGATCAAGCAAGCTGATTTTCTGATTTCGTAACGGAGAGGTATGATGGGCGAGGCATATATCGTCGAGGCAGTGCGCAGTGCAGGTGGCAGGAAGGGAGGGCGCCTTCGCGAATGGCACCCGGCAAACCTCGGCGCCGCCATGCTGGACGCGGTGGTGGACAGAAGCGGAGTTGATCCAGCTGCCATCGACGATGTGATCATGGGCTGCGTGACGCAGGCGGGCGAACAGTCTTTCGCCTTTGGCCGCAATGCGGTTCTGGCATCCAAGCTGCCAGTTTCCGTCCCTGCCGTCACTATCGACCGGCAATGCGGCTCTTCCCAGCAATCGGTGCAGTTTGCCGCCCAGGCGGTGATGTCGGGCACTCAGGACATGGTGATTGCTGCCGGCGGCGAGAGCATGACGCGCGTGCCAATGTTCAGCAATATGGCACTCCACATGAAGGAAGGGCTCGGCGTCGGGCCGTTCAGCGAACGCATCCTGAACCGCTTCGGGGTCAAAACCTTCAGCCAGTTCGAAGGCGCCGAGATGATCGCGCGCAAATACGGCTTCGATCGCGACACGCTTGACCGCTATGCCCTCGCCAGCCACCAGCGCGCATCGGCGGCGACGCAATCGGGCGCCTTTGCCAATGAAATCGTTCCGCTGGAAACCGCCGAGGGCCTGCATGACAAGGACGAAGGCATCCGTCACGATGCCACTCTTGAAGGTATCGCTTCGGTAAAATTGCTTCAGGAGGGCGGCATGATTTCGGCCGCCAATGCCAGCCAGATTTGCGATGGCGCGTCGGCGGCGTTGGTGGTGAGCAAGCAGGCGCTGAAGGATCACGGCCTCACCCCCATTGCGCGCATCGTCAACCTCACGGTTACGGCTGGCGATCCGGTGATCATGCTGGAAGAACCGATCCCGGCAACGCAGCGCGCCCTTAAGCGTGCCGGCCTGTCCATCGACGACATCGACCTCTATGAAGTCAATGAGGCCTTTGCGCCGGTGCCACTGGCCTGGCTTAAGGCGCTGGATGCCGATCCGGACAAGCTTAACGTCAACGGAGGGGCGATTGCCTTGGGCCACCCGCTCGGCGCATCGGGCACGCGGCTGATGGCGACCCTGGTCCACGCTTTGCGCTCGCGCGGCAAACGCTATGGCCTGCAGACCATGTGCGAAGGTGGCGGTATCGCTAATGTAACGATTGTTGAAGCGCTGTAGATGGTGGCATCATGGCGCTGGCATAATGTCTCTGCCCTCCTGAATCCTTGGCTTGTTTGAATTTGAGTTTCCTGCATTTGGCCCCTCGAATGTATGTGAAGTACTGAAATTTGAGCAGTTTTCGTCCATTCTGCATCGTCTGGACGGAGCTGGTTCTGGCTTGTTACGAGAAACGAGGAGTGGCGTGATGCGGGGCATCTTACGCAACAAGTGACGCTGTAAGAGGCCACCCTGCTGCACTCTGCGCCTTGCCAGAGGACTTCTAGTCGCAAGCATGGTGACGCGGAGTGTTCGATAAGCGCTGAGGCCTGGCCGGACGAGATCAAGCAGGGGCCGGACGGTGCGATCTGGGTGCCGCAATATTTTTCGGGCACAATCGCGCGCCTGTGGTTCTCCTCTTTCGGCGAGGATCCCGGCTTCCCGCTTGCGGGGAAATAAGCGCGACTGATGAGCCGGTCCGCATGCCAATGGATGGGCAGTGTTTCGAAATCGGAAACACTGGCGTATCCGAAAACAGTCTTTTGAACCGGATCACGCAGATGTAATCCGGTCTGAAGAGTCGGGGTGCAAGCTTGGCGTGGCTATGAAAACGCCCGGTCATGGCGCTCTGGAAGGAATGAGAGGAATGCCATGAGCACCGAAATCGAGGGGACGATCGTCGATCCTGTCCTGCGTCGCAATCCCTGGGCTTTCTACAGGGCGCTGCGCGATGAGCGACCGGTAGGCATCATGCCGGAGACCGACTTCTACTTCGTCGCGGACTATGCTCATGCGATCGAAGTGCTCTCGAATATCGAGGATTTTTCCAACACCTTCCCCGAAGGGCAAACCTCCTTCGTCAATTTCGATCCGGAAGCAGACGCGCTGCTGGCGGAGATCGGTTATGGCCGGCGCGTGCCTACGGTGGTTTTTTCCGATCCGCCGCTGCACGCGCATTGGCGGCGCATCATTGGCAATGCTCTGAAGCCGTCGGTTATCAAGTCGCTGGACGAGAAGGTTCACGAGATTGTCGCGATGCTGTTGTCCAACATCAAGGGCGACGGTCTGCATGATCTGGTCCAGGCGGTTTTCGTGCCTCTGCCGATGTATATTCTGGCAGACTGGATCGGTGTCGACCGCGAGGATTACCCCAAGTTCAAGCGCTGGTCTCTGGCGGCCAACTATACCCTGCAACCGCCTTTGCCCAAGGAAACGCGCATGGAATATGCGCGCACCATCGCCGAGATGCAGCATTATCTCATCGCCATGATGGAAAAGCGCCGCAAGGAACCCAGGCAGGACATGATCAGCGATCTTCTGTCTGCGGAACTGGGCGGCGAACGGCCTCTCACGGACAAGGAAATCCTCTCTGCGCTCGAAACCATGCTGGTGGCGGGCAATGAAACCACGACCAATGCGATGGGCAATGCCCTGTTGCTGCTGACGCAGGACAAGGAACTTGAGGCCAAGCTGCGCGCCGATCCTGAACTGATTCATCCCTTTGTGGAAGAATGCCTGCGCCTTGAAACATCGGTGACCGGCGTGTTCCGCCGTGCAATGCGCGAAGTCAAGGTGGGCGGTGTCCGGATTCCAAAGGATGGCAAGGTCTTTGTGGGCCTCGCCTCGGCAGACCGCGATGAATTGAAATTCCGCCAGCCAGACGAGGTGGTGCTGGACCGGGACCTGATGCGCGATCACATCGCTTTTGGTTACGGCTTCCACAACTGCATCGGCAAGGATCTGGCCCGGCTGGAGATGGTGACATTCTTCAAGCTTTTCCTTGAGAGCTTCAAGAGCTTCGAGCTTGCGGTCCCTCTCGATGAGCTGAAATATCACCCGCTGATGGGCTTGAAGGGGCTGGCGGAAATACCGCTGAGGCTCGAACGGGCCTGAATACGAAAGTTAGCGGGAGAGCGCGATGATTTTACATGTCACGGTGAAACTGAAGACCGGCGCGTCTTTCGGCAAATACAAAGGCACGGTGCGCGACTGCAAGGCGATCTTCGGTCGGCACGGCTGGAAGCTGCTGGCGAGTTACGCCACGGTGATCGGCCGAACCAACACCTATATCAATATATGGGATGTCCCGTCGCAAGAGGCGGTGGAGGCAGGCATGTTCGATCCCGAACTGGCCAACGTCGTGCCGCGTGTGCGCGAGCTGGTGGAGGAAGAAGTGACATCGATATTGACCGCCTATCAGGTGGATTGACGCCATGGCCACCAAGACGCCCGACAGTGCGGAACTGGCTGGCAAAGTTCCCTGCCATCGCGACATGGGGCCAGAGCGCGATACTCTGCTCGATGCGCTGGCCCGCGCCCTTGCCACTGCACCGGACAAAGCCTTCCTCGATTTCGAGGGCGAAAAGCATGGTTTTGCAAGCTTCGAGGGCATGGCCCGCAGCCTCGCTTCCGCCTTCCGGTCATATGGTATCGGCAGCCAGGCAGATGACGCAGTATCGGCCATGCTCGGCAACAATGCCGACAGTCTGCATGTATGGTTCGCGGCCAATATGGCTGGTGCGCTCTGGGCGCCGGTCAACACCGCATTGCGGCGCGACTTCCTTGCTTCTCAGCTGATCGACACCGGCAGCCGGATGATCGTGGTCGAAGAGGAGCTGTTCGAGCGGATTGCAGAGGTAGCAGCCGATCTGCCGCGACTGGAGGTTGTGCTGGTGCGGGGCAGGGCGCCGGTCGCCTCTCTGGGCAAGGTGAGGGTGGAAAGCCTGGATGCCTGCCGCATGGCCGCGCCGATGAGAGACATCGCTCAGCCTGCGCCCGCCGACATTTCCTGTATTCTCTATACCTCCGGGACCACCGGCCCTTCCAAGGGCTGCATGATCAGCCACAACTATATCCTTCATCAGGCCAAGCAGGTCATCCAGACGACCCCGGTCTATGAAGGCGATGTGGCATGGACGCCGATGCCGCTGTTCCATATCGGTGCGCTGACCGGTGCGATCCTGCCAGCATTGCTGCTGAAAGAAACGGCGGCCGTCGCGCCGCGCTTTTCCGTTTCCGGCTTCTGGGAGGAAATCGAGCGGTCGGGCGCGCGTGTCGCCTATGTGCTGGCCAGCATGATCCCGCTCATCGCCAATGCACCCAAAAGCGAGGCTGAAAAACGCTGCTTCGGCCAGATCCATTCGGTGTGGGGTCTGCCGTTTTCGCCGGAAATGAAGCGCAAGTGGCAGGAGCGCTTCGGCGTCAAATGGATCAATTGCTATGGCTTCGGCCAGACAGAGGGGGGCAAGGTCTGCACCGCGATTCCCGGCGAGCCGTTGCCGCCCGAAACTTCCAACGGAAGGGTGGCAGACGAGTTCGATTGCATCATTGCCGATGAGGAAGGCAATGAAGTTCCTCGCGGGACCATCGGCGAAGTGCTTTATCGCCCGAAAAAGCCCGACATCATGTTCAGTGGTTACTGGAAGCGGCCAGAGGCAACTGCCGAAGCGTGGCGCAACCTCTGGATGCATTCGGGCGATCTCGGCAAGATCGACGAACAGGGCTGGTTTAGCTTCGTCGGTCGCAAGAAGGATTCGATCCGCCGCCGGGGTGAAAATATCTCGACCTTCGAATGCGAGATGGTGCTGTCCAAACATCCTGGCCTCAAGGAAGCGGTGGTCCACGCCGTGCCTTCGCCGCTTGGCGAGGATGACGTGAAGGTTACAGCGATACTCAATGATGGTGCCACCCTTGACGAGCGCGAATTATGCGACTGGTGCATCGAGCAATTCCCTCGCTTTGCCGTTCCGCGTTATTACGAGTTTCGTGCCGATCTGCCGCGCACCACGACCGGCAAGCCGCTCAAATATCTGCTGAGTGAAGAGGGGTGCACGCCAGCGACCTGGGACATGGAAGCAGCCGGGGTGAAGATCCCGAAGAAGTGAGGTTTTGATGATCAGACTAGTTGCGCTTCTCACCCGCAAGCCGGGCACCACGATGGAGCAGTTCCGGGACTATTACGAGACCCGCCATGCCCCGATGATCGAGCGCATGAACCCCTTCATGGCCGCTTATACGCGCGATTACATCGTTCCGGGTTCGGGCATCAGGGGCAACCTTGCCGATGGTCCCAATGATTGGGCACCGAGCTATGATTGCGTGACCATGGTCAGCTTCGCCAGTCAGGATGATTTCGACAGGGCACGCGCGGCGCTGGGCACCGATGAAAACCGGGCGCTGATCGCGGCCGACGAGGAAAACTTCCTCGATCGCAGCGCCAAGATGATGTTTCTGACGAACACCGCAGGCACCGGCAGCTGCGCGAAGCAGGGCGCATGACCGGGCTTCAGGGGAAGATCGCTCTGATAACGGGTGGCGCGCATGGGCTGGGCAGGGCCATAGCCATGGCGCTGCACCATGAAGGCTGCCGCATCCTTATCGCCGACAGGGACGAGGATGCCGGGCTCAAGGTTGCTGCCGAACTGGGCGCGCGGCATCTGTTCATGGATGTGGCTGATTATGACAGCGTGGAGGCCGGTTTTGCGGCGGCAGAGCTGGAAATGGGCAGCCCGCATATTGTTGTGAACAATGCCGGGATCCTCTCCGAAAAGAAGCCGCTTCACGAGATATCAGCCGAAAACTGGCAGGCGGTGACGCAAGTGAACCAGAGCGGTCCGTTCTATGTCATGAAGGCGGCTATTTCGCGCATGATGCCGCTGGGCGGCGGGGTGATCATCAACATGGCATCCACCGCGGCAATTGCCGGGGTGATGAACAACGGCCCCTATTCGGCCGCCAAGGCCGCATTGGTGCGCATGACCCGCGAAGCTGCCGTGGCCTATGGCCCGCATAACATAAGGGTGAACGCGGTTTCCCCAAGCGCCGTCATGACCGAAGCCATGGAAGCCCGTATAGCAGAGGCCCCCGATCCGGCGAGCTACAGGCAAAGCCTCGACCACCTCAATCCGCTTCCCGGTATGCCGGATGCATCCGATGTGGCAGCAGCGGTGATTTTTCTTGCCAGCGATAAAGCTCGTTTCATCAGTGGGGCGGTGTTGCCGGTGGATGGCGCCTATTCCTGCCGGTAGGAAATTTCCCGATATTATTTCAGCATCTTAATGACATAACTTGAGGATTTTTTGGAAGTATTCGCTGATCTCCTGCCGGGGAGGTGGCCAGAAATGGTCGAAATGTGCTCTAAGTATTATTTGCCGAACTCTGGCTTGGACAGGCTATTCAATTCGCTTTCGACCCGTTCATCCAGCCCGGCGAAACCCCTCTCGATATGACTCAGAAATGCCTGAAGGGCTGGCGTTTCTGGTCGGTCTGATCTGGTGGCAACCCGCAAAGCCCAGTGCGGGTCGCTCTCATAATCGGGCAGTATCCTGACCAGCCGGCCGTCGCGCAGTTCGGGTATCATCGCCCAGACCGGGCGCAAGGCAATGCCCATACCATTGATGGCGAGGATACCGGGCATTTCGCTGGAGTTGGTGATGATCGCAGTCTTGCCATGATAGATGAAAGTTTCCCGGCTGGGGCCAATGAGCCGCCAGGGCATCGAAGCAGGCGATGCAAGGATGTCGTGATCATGCAGATGATTGACCGTTTGCGGCACGCCGCGCTTTGCCAGATAGTCGGGTGAGGCGCAGAGAATGCGCCGGTCTCTGGCAAGAGTTACCAGCCTGACATTTTGCCATGTTGGCGGAGCGAAGGTTATTTCCGCGTCAGAGCGATCACTTAAAAGATCGATCGGTTGATCAACCACCTGCATATTGATGCGCATTTGTGGGTGCTTGGCAGCAAATTGTGCGATGAGCGGCCCGAGCAGATGACGTGCAATCGAATTGGGGCTTCGTATTCTCAATTCGCCGCGCAGGCTTCGGCTGGAAGGCTCGCCCTTGAGCGCGGCAACATTTGACTCCGCCATTTTGGCGGCAAGAATCACCGGTTTGATTTCCTCGTAGAATTGCTGGCCTTCCTGTGTGGTGACCAGTTTGCGGGTGGTTCTATGCAACAAGGTTACGCCGAGGCTGTCTTCAAGGCGTTGCAGCCTCTTGGTGACGACTGGCCTGGACAGGTTCATGCTCCGGGCTGCCCTGGCAAGGTTGCCTTCTTCTACGATCCTGACAAAAAGCTCGTAATCTGTGTACATTATCGCTCAAACCTCGAGGCGGGATTAACTGGTCCTGACCCCGGACATACCCGGTCGACAGATCAGGCCCAAGGCGCGATCATCACCTTGGTCGCGCTCTTGTCGGTTCGCAGACTATCAAATCTTGCAGGCGTTTCATCAAGGCTCACCGTGCCCGTGATTGTGGCCCGCGGTTCCACACTGCCTCCCGAGAGGGCATCGAGCACGATTTCATATTCGCGCTTGTCGGCAACGAAGGAGAACTTGATCGTCACCTCGTTGAGCACAGCCGGGAAGGTGCTGATGGGGTCGGGCGCCATGCAGATGCCCAGCACAACAATAGTGCCGCCACGCTTTACGCATCCGACCGAAGTGTCGATCATGCCCGGCACGCCGGCGCATTCGAAAACGGTGTCCGCGCGCTTGCCGCCGTTGATGCGGCCGAGCGCCTGCTGCAGCGTTTCGCCCTCCTGGCGCAAGAAGAAGTCGGTCGCGCCCATTTGGGCAGCAAGGCCGGCGCGACGATCCGAACTGGCCGTCACAATGACACGTCCGGCGCCAGCGCGCCTTGCCCAATAGGCCACCGCCAGCCCCACCGCGCCTGCGCCAATGACAAGAACCGTGTCGCCGGGCGAGAGATGGGCCATGCGGACGCCATGGAGGCCTACGGCCATGGGTTCGGCAAGTGCTGCATCGTCATCGCTCAGGCCTGAGGGCAGGGGCACGCACCAGGGGGCCATGGCGAGCGCGTATTCGGCATAGCCGCCCCATGTTTCGCCCACGCCCAATGTGCGGCTGCCTCTCTCGCAGGCGAAAGGTGCACCGGCAAGGCAGGGCCCGCAAGCCATGCACGACATCGCTGGCACCACGGCGACGCGGTCGCCAACTTTCCTGTTTTCCACCCCCTTTCCGACTGCGACAATCTCGCCGCCGAATTCATGGCCCAGAACGCCGCCGGCATGGATGGCATGGTCATGGCCTTCGGTCATGTGCAGGTCGCTGGAGCAGATACCGCAGCGGCCGACGCGGACGACCACCTGGCCTGCTGCAGGTGCCGGATCAGCTACGGTCTCGACCTTGAGTCCCCGCCCTTCGCCCTGATACATTGCAACGCGCATCTTTCTCTCCCCTTATGTCTTTTCGGGCTCCTGCGATCAGCCGAATGTCCTGAGCGCAGCTTCGCGAACCTCGCATGCGAATGCAACGTCATCGCCTTAGGCGGCGTGGAATGTGTCCACGCCGCCCAGGCGGCGAGTGTATTTTGTCGCTGCTTCGTCCCATTCCAGCCTGCAAGCGCATCAGATGATTCCCAGGTTCCATTGAGCACCATGCCTCATGTAAAGAGCGGGAGTATCATTCCAGACCGGCATTGCCGGCATGAGAGGAGAGCATCGTGGCCAAGATCATTTTCTTCCTGAAGCGCAAAGCGGGCATCACGCATGAGGAATTCCGCAAGCATTACGAGGACAGCCATACCCGCTATGCGCAGAAATATATCGGCCATCTGCTGACAGGCTATGTCCGTTCATACCCGACCTTCGCCATGCTGGATCCCAGCAATGTGCCCGAAGGCACCGAGCCTGAGCCTTATGACATCGGCTATGACTGCATCACCGAAATGCGGGTCAAGGACATGTCGGATATCGAGGAAATCGGCCGCATTTTCAACGATCCGGCGATCCAGCCTATCCTCAAGGAAGATGAACGCAAATTCCTCGATGACACGCAGACCGTGATGATCATCTGCGACGAGGAAAATACCGGGACAGCGTTCACCAAGGAACCCGAACCCTTCCTGTGAGCGGGGATGCCCTGCTTGTTCGCGAAGACAGGGGCGGTTGCGCGACGCTGACCCTCAATCGGCCCGACAAGCTCAACGCCTTGTCGATTGACCTGTTTTGCGAGCTTGAGCGGCAGGTCGACGCCATCGGGGCGGACGAAACTGTCGGGATGGTGGTCTTGCGCGGGGCGGGGCGCTGTTTTTGCGCGGGCAACGACTTGTCAGGCATCGGCGATCCGCGCCGCGCGCAAGACCCGCAATTGCAGTCGCGCACCATCGAAAAGCTGGCGAACCTGCCGCAACCGGTTCTGGCTGCGGTTCATGGTTTCTGCATCGCAGGCGGCCTCGAACTGGCTCTGGCGGCGGACATCATCATCGCTGGCGCTTCGGCGCAGTTTGGCGACACTCATGCCAGATGGGGCCTGACGCCGGTCTGGGGGCTGAGCCAGCGCCTGCCGCGCCGGGTTGGCGATGCCAAAGCGCGCGAAATGGTGTTCACCTGCCGACGTTACAGCGGCGATGAGGCGTTAGGAATGGGGCTTGCCAATGCCTGTGTGGCTGATGACGCGTTGGACGCGGAAGTCGTCCGGTGGAGCGCGGATATTCTAGCCCAGTCATGGCATACGCACAGGGCGATGAAGTCGCTGTTTGCCGAGACCGAAGGACTGTCGCTCAAGGAAGGCCTGGCTTGGGAAATCAACCATACCCGCGGCCGGGCACCCGATGCGGCAGACAGAATGGCGGGCTTTCTCAAGAAGGGTTGAGGTCTGCGCCTGATTTGGTCAGCGCTTCTTCTACCAGCTCTGCGCTCTTTTTGCTGGACCAGTCATGGCCGCCAACCATGCGCCAGACTTCGCGCCCTTGCGAATCATAGAGCACGGTCATCGGCAGGGTCGCCCCGCCGAAATGGAAGCCGAGATTATTGTCGGGATCGAGCCATGGCTCCAGATGCCTGAAGCCGGATTTGGCAAAGAATGGCGATACAGCTTCGGCCTGCATGTCCTGACTGATCGTGATCACCCGGAGCTTGCCAGCTTGCGCGGCAGCAAGCCTGTCCAGTGTCGGCATTTCAATGACGCAGGGCGCGCACCAGGTGGCCCAAAGGTTGAGAAGATAGGGCTGTCCTGCCAGCGCCTTAAGCTGCAGGCGGGCGCCGCCTGGGTCTGTGAAGGTAAAGTCCGGGGCCCGGTTGCCCTTGAAACTGCGGTCGATGACGCCCTGCTCGGGTGCGGAGGCTTCATTTGCCTCTTGCGAAGGCTTCGGTTGCGCAGTCTCGCTGCTTTGCCTATCGCAAGCCGCCAGCATGGAAAGACCAAGGCAAAGGGCAAGCGTGAGCGGCATAGACGAAAAACGGGGCAATTCAGGCTCCAACCAGATGTGGGGCGGCAGGTTTGCCGAAGGCCCCAGCGCGATCATGCGCGAGATAAACGCCTCGATCCCCTTCGACAAGGCGCTGTGGCGGCAGGATATCGCTGCCTCGAAGGCGCATGTGGCCATGCTCGGCGCTCAGGGCATCGTCTCGGCAAAGGATGCGGCGCTGATTTCAGATGGTCTGGACAGGGTCGCTGCTGAATATGAAGCCAACGGGGTTCCGGAAAACTGGGATCTCGAAGATATTCACATGACCACCGAAAGCCGGCTCGCAGAGCTGATCGGCCCTGCGGCAGGCCGCTTGCATACCGCGCGCAGCCGCAACGATCAGGTGGCAACCGATTTCCGCCTTTGGGTGCGCGATGCGATGGATCAGGCCGAAGCTGGCCTGCTCGAACTGCAAAAGGCATTGGTGGCGCGCGCGGGCGAACATGCGGCCTCGATCATGCCGGGCTTTACCCATCTGCAAACCGCGCAGCCGGTCACTCTGGGCCATCACCTGATGGCCTATTACGAGATGATCGGGCGCGATCGTTCGCGCTTTGCCGATGCGCGCGCGCGGATGAACCGCTGTCCGCTCGGTTCGGCAGCACTGGCCGGGACCGGCTTTCCGATCGACCGGGCCGCCACGGCGAGCGCACTCGGTTTCGATGCGCCTACAGCAAACAGCCTGGATGCGGTGTCCGACCGGGATTTCGCGCTCGATTATCTGATGGCCGCTGCGCAATGTTCTTTGCATCTTTCGCGGCTGGCTGAAGAATTCATCATCTGGGCGAGCCAGCCCTTCGGATTTGCCGGCCTGCCCGATGCTCTCTCCACTGGCAGTTCGATCATGCCGCAAAAGAAAAACCCCGACGCTGCCGAGCTGGTGCGCGGCCATTCGGGCCGGATCGTGGGCTGCCTGACCGCGCTGATCGTGACAATGAAAGGCCTGCCGCTCGCCTATTCCAAGGACATGCAGGACGACAAGCCGCCAGTGTTCGAGGCGGCGGGGTTGCTGGCGCTCTCCATCGTGGCGATGACCGGAATGGTGGCCGACACCGTTTTCCGCACCGAGCGGATGCGGCAGGCTGCCGAGCTGGGCTATGCCACGGCGACGGATCTGGCCGACTGGCTGGTGAGGCAGGCCGATATTCCCTTCCGCGAGGCGCATCACATCACTGGCGCTGCGGTGAAGCTTGCCGAAAGCCGGGGTGTGGCGCTCGATGCGCTGTCGCTCGATGATCTCAAAGCGATCGACGCACGGATCGACGAGCGGGTCTATGCAGCCCTCTCTGTCGAGGCTTCGGTGGCTTCGCGCAGCAGCCATGGCGGCACCGCGCCCGATCAGGTGCGGTTGCGCGTGGCCGAGGCGCGCGCGGCACTGGGCATGGGAGAAGGGTGATGCACTTCCCGCTTGTTCTCATGGCGCTGGTCGCGCTGGCCGGATGTGGCAGCCGGACGAAACTTCAACCCGAACCGGGCAAATCGCTGCCCGTCGCTCCTTATGGCGCCGAGGAAGTGCCCGATGCCGACCAGTTGCTCCAGCCTTCCGTTCAGGCGACGCCGGAGCGCAGCGTTGAATTGCGCAAACGTTCGGAAGAACGCCAGGACGACCCGTTCGACTTCCCTCCGTCAGGCGAATAAATGGATCATTTCAACTACAAGAATGGCGTTCTTCACTGCGAGGACGTGCCGCTCGAGGCGATTGCGCAGGCGGTCGGAACGCCGGTCTATGTCTATTCACGCGCCACGCTGACCCGCCATGCCCGCGTGTTTGCCGATGCGCTGTCGATCTTGCCCGGCGTGCATTGCGCCTTTGCGGTCAAGTCCAACCCCAATCTGGCGGTTCTGCGGTTGCTGCAGCGTGAGGGATTCGGCGCCGATGTCGTCTCGCAAGGCGAGATGGAGCGCGCGCTGGCAGCAGGAATGAAGCCCGCCGATATCGTCTTTTCCGGCGTCGGCAAGACGGCGGTGGAGCTGGCAGCAGCACTTGATGCCGGGATCGGCCAATTCAACCTCGAATCTGAGGAAGAAGGCATAGAACTGGCCGCCATCGCCCATGCGAAGGGCAAGGAGGCGGTAGCCGCCTTGCGCGTCAATCCCGATGTCGAGGCTGGCACTCATGCCAAGATTTCGACCGGCAAGGCGGAAAACAAGTTCGGCGTGCCGTTCGACCGCGCCGCGGGGATCTATGCCCGCCTTTCCGCGTTGCCGGGCCTCGCCATGCGCGGGCTGGCCGTTCACATCGGCAGCCAGCTGGGCGATCTGGCTCCGCTTGCCGCTGCATTCGAGAAGATGGGCGGATTGATGCGAGCATTGCGCGCTCAGGGCCTGGTCGTCAGCCACATGGATCTGGGCGGGGGGCTGGGCGTGCCCTATAAGCCGGGCGATGCCTTCCCTTCCCCGGCCGATTATGCCGCAATGATCGCTCAGGTAACGCAAGGCTGGGACGCAAGCTTGATGTTCGAGCCGGGCCGCGTGATTTCTGGCAATGCGGGCGTGCTAATTACCCGTATCATCCGCGTGAAACAGGGGGCTGGCGCTCCCTTCGTGGTGGTCGATGCAGCGATGAACGACCTTGCGCGGCCTGCGCTCTATGATGCCTGGCACGATTTTGCCGCACTCAGCCCCTCGGGCGATCGGATGGTCGCCAATATTGTCGGGCCGATCTGCGAAACCTCCGACACTTTCGCCATGGGTCGCGATATCGATGCGGTGAAGGCAGGCGATCTGGCCGTGTTCCGCACCGCTGGCGCTTATGGGGCAACCATGGCCAACACTTACAACAGCCGGGCGCTGGTGCCCGAGGTAATGGTCGATGGCGATCGCTGGGCCATTGTTGCCGAACGGATCGAGCCTGCCGCAGTGCTGGCGGCCGAACATGTTCCCGACTGGCTGGACTGAGCCCCATGCGCAGCCTGCCCCTGTTCCACCAGATCGCGGGCCATCCGGTGATCGTGCTGGGAAATGGCGATGCCGCCGCTGCAAGGCGCAGGCTGGTGGAGCGCGCAGGCGGGCAGGTTATCGACGTGATCGAAGAGGGGGTGGACAAGGGCGCCCGGCTGGCTTTTGTCGCCCATGACAATCCGGCAGCGGCCGAGGGCGATGCGATCCGCCTGCGTTGCGCCGGGCTGCTGGTCAATGTGACTGACCGGCCCGAA
>CAZWEY010000011.1:0-26979 GCA_964632055.1 uncultured Sphingomonadaceae bacterium | reverse complement strand
GCCTGCGCTGCGCACGCAGGCGTCGCGCTGCATGAATTGCGGCATTCCCTATTGCCACAATGGCTGCCCGGTGAACAACATCATCCCGGACTGGAACCATCTGGTCTATGAGGGCGACTGGCAGAATGCGCTCGAAGTGCTGCATTCGACCAACAACTTCCCCGAATTCACCGGCCGCATCTGCCCTGCCCCGTGCGAGGCCGCCTGCACCCTCAACATCACCGATCAGCCGGTCACCATCAAGTCGATCGAATGCGCGATTGTCGACAAGGGCTGGAAGGAAGGCTGGATCGCGCCGCAGGTTCCTGAAAAGAGCACCGGCAAATCGGTCGCCGTGGTTGGCTCCGGCCCCGCCGGCATGGCTTGCGCGCAGCAACTGGCGCGGGCGGGCCACTCCGTGACCCTGTTCGAGAAGGCCGACCGGATCGGCGGGCTGCTGCGCTACGGTATCCCCGACTTCAAGATGGAAAAGCACCTCATCAACCGCCGCGCGTCGCAGATGGAGGCCGAAGGCGTCACCATCCGCACCTCGACCGAGGTGGGCGTCGATATTTCGGTGAAGGCGCTCAAGGAAAATTACGACGCGGTGGTGCTGGCAGGCGGCGCGGAAAACCCGCGCGGGCTGCAAGTGCCGGGCGCCGATCTTCCCGGCGTCCATTTCGCGATGGATTTCCTCGTCCAGCAAAACAAGCGCAACGCAGGCGACGATGAAGACCGCGCTGCACCGCGCGGCACTTTGAAGGCGACCGGCAAGCATGTCATCGTGATCGGCGGCGGCGATACGGGGTCCGACTGCGTCGGCACCTCCAACCGCCAGGGCGCTGCAAGCGTGACCCAGCTTGAAATCATGCCGCGTCCGCCCGAAAAGGAAGACAAGGCGCTGACCTGGCCCGACTGGCCGCTGAAGCTGCGCACCTCGACCAGCCATGACGAAGGCGCGGAGCGCGACTGGGCGGTGAACGTCAAGCGCGTGCTGGGCGAAAACGAAGTGACCGGCATCGAATGCGTGCGAGTCGAATGGGCCAATGGCCAGATGCAGGAAGTGGCTGGCAGCGAGTTCACGCTCAAGGCCGATCTCGTCCTGCTTGCCATGGGCTTTCTCGGTCCGCGCAAGGCCGGCATGCTCGATCAGTCGGGTGTGGTGCTCGATGCGCGCGGCAATGTCGCGGGCAATACGGTGGACTACAAGACCAGCGAAGAGATGATCTTTGCCTGTGGCGACATGCGGCGCGGGCAGAGCCTCGTTGTCTGGGCGATCCGCGAAGGCCGGCAGGCAGCGCGCTCGGTTGACGAAGCGCTGATGGGTTCGACCACCCTGCCGCGCTGAACGGCGCGGACAGGGAGGATCGTCAGCTCAGGTGAGCTTGCGCGCCAGCCGCCCGAACACCGCAAGATCGGGCGGAGCGTCTTCGTTCAGCTGCTGAATGCAGACATGGTCGGCGCCGGCGTCCCAATGCTGGCGAACGCGCGCGGCGATGGCGTCATCATCGCCCCAGGCGATGATCGCATCGATCAGGCGATCGGAGCCGCCATCGGCCCAATCCGTCTCCGCAAAGCCGAGCCGCGCCCAGTTATTGTAGTAATTGGGCAGGCCCATATAGGGCGCAAGACCGGCCCGAGCGATGGCCCGCGCCCGTTCGGGGTCGGTCTCGGCCACGAACATCTGCTCCACGCACAAAAGCTTGCCCGGACCCAGAATGGCGCGCGCCTGAGCGGTGTGTTCGGGCGTCACATTATAAGGGTGGGCGCCATCGGCCCTGTCGCGCGCCAGCTCCAGCATGCGCGGACCAAGCGCGGCCAGCAAGGTCAAAGGCCGCTCGTCGGGGCCAGGCGCAACATAGGGCGCTTGGGCCATGGCATCGAGATAGGCGCGCATGGTGGACACGGGCTTGCCATAATCATGGCCGCGCATATCGGCGACGAGCGGCGCGTGCGAAACGCCCAGGCCGAGCAGGAAGCGACCGCCCGATTGCTCTGCCAGCCCCTTTTGTGCCGCCGCCATCGCCATCGCATCGCGCGCATAGATATTGGCAATGCCGGTGGCGATCACGAGGTCTTGTGTGCTGGCCAGCAACCAGGCGGATGTCACCAGCGCATTGCGGCCAATCGCCTCGGGCATCCACAGCGCACCATATCCGGCCTGCTCCAGCCCCTGTGCGAAAGCGGCGATCTGCGGCGCCGTCATGCTTTCCAGAAAGGCCCATGCGCCCAGCTTGCCCAGTTTCATACTTCTCTCCCCTGATGTCTTGTGGGCACTATCGACCAGCTGCCGCGCCGGCGCAAGCCGCGCCCTTAAGCCGATCTTAGGGCCGATCAGCTAAACAGATGCCCATACAAGGGGGTGGCATGCTCAAACCGCTGCTGATTGTGGCCTATCTGCTGTGCGATTTCCCCACCCTGGCCGGGCGTGTGTCCGATCTTGGGGCGGGCCTGTCGCTGGCGGTGTTCTCGGCGCTCTATGGCTTTTTCGCCTGCCTGCTTGTCGCCTCAGCCTTTATCCGCAACCACCCCTTGCGCATCGCTCTGGCCGTGCTGCTGGCCGGGGCGTCGGTGTTCCAGCAAAGCTTCGAATGGACCACCGCCGGGCCGCTCACATATGAGAGCTTCCTCAACATGCTGGCCGCGCAAGGCCAGATCTCCGAGGCTCTGGCCCAGCATGGCGCGGTGCTCATGCGCACCGTGCCCATTGCGCTGCTGCTGTTTGCAGGCGTCGCGCTGCCTCCAAGGTGCATGATAGTGCCGCGCTGGGCGGCACTGGCCGCGCCGGTTCTCTGCTTCGTCGCCATGACGGGTATGCTCTATCTGCGCGGTGGCGAGGGAACGCGCGCCCTGCCAGCGGCGCTGCCGCCGCTGTCCTTTGCCGCGCTCAAACTGGCGGAGGACATCGCGCATCCCCCCGGCCCGCGCAAAACAGTAAGCATCGCGCGTGGCGCGCCGCTTGGCGATGGCGATATCGTGCTGCTGGTCGACGAGAGTGTCGCCGGCAATTATCTCGATATCAACAACCCGCACGGCGTGCGTTCGGGGCTGGCCAGCCCGCCAGAAGGAATCCGCGCGGTCAATTTCGGCTATGCCGCCTCGATCCACACCTGCAGCGCCAATTCCAACCTGGTGCTGCGCCATGGCGGCACGCGCCAGACCTATCAGGATGCAATTGCGCGGGAACCCTCGATCTGGGCCTATGCCAAGGCCGCCGGCATGCGCACCGTGTTCATCGATGCGCAGATGGGGCGGATGCAGTTGCAGAACATGATGAGCAAGGCCGAACGCCGCGAGATCGATGATTTCGTCCAGTTCGACGAGACGCCCGTGATCGAGCGCGACATGGCCGCCGGGCGGCTGCTGTCCGAGTTGCTGCATAATGGGCGGCGCGAGTTCATCTATGTCAACAAGATCGGCGCGCATTTCCCGGTCGCCGACAAATTTCCCGCCAGCATGGCGCGCTACCGTCCGATGATGAAGCCTGGCGGGGCAAAGGGCTTCACCTGGTCGAGCGACCGCACCGGCTTTAATGGCACGCCGGGCGAATGGGTCGAATATCGCAATTCCTACCGCAACACGCTGTTGTGGAATGTCGGCACCTTTTTCGACCGGCTGCTGGCCAGCGGCGATCTGGGCGGGGCGACAATCATCTATACTTCGGACCACGGGCAGGACCTGCACGAGCGGGGCAACCCCGGCAACAACACCCATTGCGGAACCGAAACGGCGGCGCAGGAAGTGGGACTGGTGCCGCTGGTCGTGCTGGAAGATGCCGCCACCCGAACGCTCGACTGGCAGAAGCAAGCCACGGCGCGCCATGACACGATGAGCCATTTCCGCATCTTCCCCAGCCTGCTGGCCTTGATGGGCTATGACCGCGCGGCGGTAAAACCATTTTACGGACCGGCGCTGGACGAGCCGGAACCCGACGATTTCAGCTATAATCTGGTGTTCAACACCCGCCTGGGCCGCAAGCCTGAATGGCAAAGGATCGACCGCGCCCAGATCGTCAATCCGCCCGCAAGCGATTTTGCCGCGCCTCCTCAGGTCGTCCAGTCGATCTCGCCGCGTCCCTGAGCCTTGAGAAAGGCGTTGGCCCTGCTGAACGGGCGGGAGCCGAAAAAACCCGCATGCGCCGATAGCGGGCTAGGATGCGCGGACTCGATCACCAGATGCGGATGATCGCCTTTGAGAGACGCCAGCCGCGCCGCCTTCTTGCGGGCATGATTGCCCCACAGGATGAACACGCTGGGATCGGGGCGTGCCGCCACCGCATCCACCGCGGCATCGGTGATCGCCTCCCAGCCGATTTTCTGATGCGATCCAGCCAGCCCCGCCTCCACCGTCAACGCATTGTTGAGCAGCAAAACGCCCTGGCGCGCCCAATGCACCAGATTGCCGTGAGCAGGCCGGGGCAGGCCGAGATCGGCCTCCAGCTCCTTGTGGATATTGGCAAGAGAGGGGGGAATCCTGACGCCTTGGGGCACGGAAAAGGACAGCCCATGCGCCTGGCCCGGCCCGTGATAGGGGTCCTGCCCCAGGATCACGACCCGCACCGCATCGAGCGGGGTCAGTTCAAGCGCGCGCAGCCGGCTGCCACGCGGCGGGTATATGGTCTTGCCGCCATCCTCCTGCGCACGCAGCCAGCCGCCCAGCTTGCGCGCCTCTGGCCCCGCCAGCACCGGCGCCAGCGCCGCGCGCCAGCTTTCGGGAATTTCGCTATCCGCCATGGCAGCAAATCTAGCCTGCGGGCACATTGGCCGCCAGCAGGGGCTTTCGCTGCTCCACAGTTGCGCCTAGAGAGCAGCCATGGCTGTATATTTCCATGAAGAAGACCTGCCCGAAGGCGTGCTGGCGCCGGGGCCCGTTGCCGTCGATACTGAAACGATGGGCCTCATCACCCGGCGCGATAGGCTTTGCCTGGTCCAGATCAGCGATGGCAAGGGGGATGAGCACCTCGTTCGCTTCGCGCCGGACAGCGCCTATGACGCGCCGAACCTGAAAGCAGTGCTGGCCGATCCGGCTCGGCTCAAGCTCTATCATTTCGCCCGGTTCGACCTGGCCGCGATCGAGCATTATCTGGGGGTGATGGCAGCGCCTGTCTTCTGCACCAAGATCGCCAGCAAGCTCACCCGCACCTATACCGACCGGCACGGGCTGAAAAACCTCGTCAACGAGCTGCTTGGCGCCGATATTTCCAAGCAGCAGCAGTCGAGCGACTGGGGCGCGCCCGTCATCAACGAAGCCCAGCGCGACTATGCTGCTTCCGATGTCCGCTTCCTCCATGCCATGCACGCTATCCTGGTGGAGCGGCTGAAGCGCGAAGGCCGCACCGCCATCGCCCAGGCCTGTTTCGATTTCCTGCCCACCCGCGCCCGGCTGGATATTGCAGGATGGGACAATGCCGATATCTTCAGCCATGAATAGGCCCGGCACCCAGGCAGACCGAACAGCATCATGAGCGAACAAGCCGACATCATGCGCAACGACCGCCGGGCCATCGCTGCCCCGGGCGGCTCGCATGACCGGCTGATCCGCTTTCTGTTACGCGCTGTTCCCGGCCTGATCGGGGTGCTGGCCGCACTGATGATCATCACCCCGCTATCGCCGCGCGGAGAAATCAGCTTCCTGCTCGATCGCAACAAGGTGGCCGTCATCAAGGACCGCTTGCGTCTAGAAAATGCTATGTATCGGGGCGAAGACAACGCCAGCCGCCCCTTTTCTCTCACCGCCGGCCATGCCGTGCAACGTTCCGTACGCGAGCCGGTTCTGAGGATGGAAGATCTCGCCGCCCGCATCCTGCTGGCAGACGGACCGGCCACGCTGAGCGCATCCAATGGCCGCTATGACATGGACGCACAGCAGGTGCGGATCGAAGGGCCGGTCAGCTTTTCTGCCGCCGACGGCTATCGCATGGTCGCCCGCGACGTGACGATCGATTTCAACACCCGGAAAATGACCGGGCAAGGGAAAGTGGAAGGCGCCATTCCCGCCGGAACCTTTTCCGCCGACAGCATGTTTGCCGATCTTGGCGAAAGGATGATCCGGCTGGATGGCAATGCCCGTCTCACCATGACCCCGGGGAAGCTGAGGATACCTGAATGAAGCGCGACCTGACCCTCTCCTCCGCCCTGCGCAGCGCGCTTGCGGGTTTTGCCCTGACCGCAGCCGCGCTCGGCGGGATGGAGCTTTTCGCTCAATCGCTGGGCGGGCACAACAGCAATGCGCCGGTCAATTACGCGGCAGACCGGATCGAATTGCAGGACCGGCAGAACCGCGTGGTGCTGTCTGGCAATGTCGACATCACTCAGGGGGACATGCGCCTGCGCGCCGAGCGCACCACAGTCGCCTTCACCGATGACGGAAACCTCAAGATCCAGCGCATCGATGCCAGTGGCGGCGTGACGGTCAACCGGGGCAATGAGCAGGCACGCGGTAATGCGGCGGTCTACGATTTCAACGCCCGGGTCATCACCATGGCGGGCAATGTGGCGCTCCGCCGCGGAGGCGACACACTCAATGGCAGCAGGCTGACGATCGACCTCGCCAGCGGGCTTTCCAGCGTCGATGGCCGCGCGGGCGGGCGTGGGCCAGGAAGGGTCAGCGGCAGCTTTGCAGCGCCACAACGCTAGGTGCAGGAAACCGGGGCTTTTGAACAACTAGGTATATACCCGGTGATTCATCTCACCTAGAAGAAGGCCCAGAACGCAACGCGCCCGGGCCTAGAGATGAAAATCGTCGAATTCTGCATGTTCCACAACGAGCACGCGGCGCTCGACATCAAGCAGCGCGAGGCACGGGCCTGGGTGGACGAGCTGCATCTGTGCGAGGCGAACCAGACATTCCAAGGCAGCCCGCGCACCCCGGTTCTGGGCCAGGGCGACGAGTTCCTGCGGCCCTGCCTCTTCGATGGACAGGCGTGCTTTCACCAAGCCTTTGCATGGGGTCCCAGCCGGCATTTCCCGTTTTTCCGGCGCAAGCCCATGGCCCGCAAGAACGAAACGCTGCAGCGCAACCACGTCCACGAGGTTCTGGCAGGGATAGCGGATGAAGATCTGGTAATTCTGAGCGACATCGACGAGATCATCGATTCCCGCCATGCCGATGAAGTGGTCGAGCTTGCGCGCAGGCACGGCATCGTCAGCGTCGAGCTTCACCACACGCTGTTCTACCTCAATCTCTACTCGGCCAACTGGCACGAGGTCTGGCCCGGTTCGCCACCCAATTATGCCTATCGCGTCTTCGTGATGACGGGTGCGCATTTTCGCAAGTTGCGAGAAGGCTCCGACCGCCTGCGCCGCAGGGGCGAATGGGGCCGCTTGCATGGCGAGGTCCATCTTCTGCAAGGGTTTCGCGGCTTCCATCACAGCTGGCTGGGCGACGAGCATGCCGCGCTCGACAAGATCACCGCCTATTGCCATGGCCTTGGCGATCATCGCGCCGATTTGCTGGATGAAGATGGCCAGCCATCGCTGGAACGACTGGGCCATTTCATCCGCTCAGGCCAATCGTTCTTTCCCGGCAACCGGCTGGAAATCCGGTCTTTGCAAGATATAGCGCCGCTAGGCTGCATCGCCGCCGATCCGGACCGCTACAGGCATCTCATGCTCTGATGGCGATGCTGGGCTATTATCTGCACCATTTGCTGCGCCATGGCCGGATCGACCCGGTCGAATATTTCGTCAGCGAGCGTTTTGGCGTCGTCTATATCGAAAACGCCAAGGTCGCCTGCACCGCAATCAAGCAGGTCTTGTTTCCCGAATTCGATCATGCCGCGCTGGGTCAGGATGAATTTCATCGCCAGCTGCGCCAGAATGCCTCGCTGGTGCCGCCCGAAGGCAAGGCAGCAGACTTCGTCCATTTTTCCTTTTTCCGCGATCCGCTTACCCGGCTGGAAAGCTGCTATCGTGACAAGATTGTCCGGCCGGCGGACGAGGAAACCGTCTACCGCCTGCGTTTTCATCGCGCGCTGTTCGGGCTGTTTGGCGGGGTGGATATCGCCCGGCCCGATATTGGCTGGGCCGAATTTGCCGATGCGGTGGCCCGCCTGCCCGACCGCTTGCGCGACCGCCATATCATGAGCCAGGCCCCGGCTTTCAGGGCGGTCGTCGGTGCGCCACATCATTTCATCGGACGCCATGAAGCGATTGCGGCGGACTGGGCAGAACTCTCGGCGCGCACCGGCATGCCCCCCTTGCCGCGCCTGAACAGCAGCGGGCCTGCACAGCCTGCGGGCCAGCAGCCGCAAATGCCTCCCTTGCCGCCTCTTACGCTTGCCCGCTTGCGCAAGGCCTATCGCGCCGATTTCGCCTTGCTGGAAGCCCGTTTATGAGTGCTCTCGCGCAACCAGCCACGCGCATTTCAGTGCGCGGTGCGCTGAGCTCTTCTGCTGCCAGAATCCTGGGCAGCGGACTCGGTTTTGCAGCCACCCTGCTCGTCGCGAGGCTTCTGGGGCCGGAACAATCAGGCGTGCTGTTCGCCACTATTTCATGGGCCTTGGCGCTGACCATCCTTGCGCGCTGGGGGGCGAGCGACCGGATCATGATCGAAATGGCGCCCTTGCGCGGCGGGTGGCGGGCGCCGGTCATCGCGGCCTTTTTGAACCGGCAGATCGTCACGGCCCTGCTGCGCGCCGCTGTGCTGGCGGGGCTGATCGCAGGGGCGCTGGTGCTTGGCGAACATGCCTTCGCCATCAAGCCGCCAATCAGCTGGCCGTTCCTGATGGCGCTGGTTCCGGCCACGGTACTGCTGCAACTGGCCAGCGCAGGCTGCAAGGCAATGCAGCGTCTCGATGAGGCCTTCCTGTTCGAACTGGTGCTCCCGCCAGCCATGGTTCTGGCCATCATGTCGCTGGCGATGCTGGCAGGCGATGCCAGCCGGATCGCGATGGCCGAGGCGGCCTATCTTGTTTCGACCCTTGTGGCGGCGCTGGCCTGTCTTGCCATCGGCCTTCGCGGATATTGGCATGGGCGCAGCCTCAGGCCCTGGCTGGCGGAGGGCAAGGACAGGGCACGTGATTTTGCGCTGATCGAGATGTCCGCCTTCACCATGTTATGGCTGCCCATGCTGGCGCTGCCCTTTCTTGTTTCCTCTGCCGAAGTCGGCATTTTCAACATGGCCCTGCGCCTTGTCGCACCGATCGGCCTCCTCTCCTCGACCATCTATCTTCTCGCCGCTCCGGCGCTGGCCGCGGCCCGCCGCCAGCGAAACTGGCAGGCCTGGCATGACACCCTCGTCCGTTGCCGGATGATGATGGGCGCTGTCTCGGTTCTGTTCCTGCTGGCAATGGTGTTGGCCGGGCCATGGGTGCTGGATCTGGCTGGCGAGGGCTTTGCGGCTGCCTATCGCCCGCTGCTCATCATGGCCGGGTGCTATGCAGCGGGCACGGCGCTTGGCCCAAGCGGCACGGTGCTTTCGGTGATCGGGGCCGAACGGCTCTCGCGCACAGTCAATCTGGCCGCGACCGGGCTGGCGCTGCTCGCATTTGCGCCGGTTGTACGCCTGATGGGCACCGATGGCGCAGCGCTTGTGACAGGTGGGGCCTTTCTGGGGATGAAGCTGAGCCTGCTGGTGCTGGAAATCAGGCAAACCGGCAGGCTGGATTGGACAGGAGGGGCAAAGTGATTTCCATTATCATGGCGACCTTCAATTCCGGGGCGACCCTGCAGCGCAGCCTCGACAGCCTGCGCGCACAGCAGGGCGCTGCATTCGAGCTGCTGATCGCCGACGGTGCTTCCAGCGACGCCACATTGGCCATTCTGGAGCGCAATGCCGATCTCGTCGCCTGGCAGATTAGCGCGCCCGATCGCGGGGTCTATGATGCGTGGAACCGGGCGATTGCCATGGCAAAGGGCGACTGGCTCCTCTTCCTGGGGTCGGATGACTGGCTGGACCGGCCCGACACTCTGGCCCGGCTGGAACAGGCGCTGGAGGCCATCCCGCCTGCCGGGCGCAAGCTGTGCTTTGCTTTCGGGCAGACTGCGCTGATGGACTCAGGCCGGGCAATTGAATGGCTGGGCCGCGCGCCGATGTCCGGTGACCGGCTGGACAGCGCGGCCGATATCCCCTTTTCGCATACCGGGCTGGTCCATCATCGCTCCTTGTTCGACGAGCTGGGCCTCTATGATGCCGCCTTCCGTTCGGCGGGCGATTATGAATTCATGCTGCGCGCCGCCGCCAATCCGCAGACACGTTTTCGCCATGTCCCCATGGTGGTGGCGCGCATGGCATGCGGCGGCATGTCCAATGGCGCGGCCAGCCGTTTGCGCCATTATCGCGAGATGCAGCAAGCCCGCAGGCATCATGGCCTTGCCCCCAGCCCGCCCTGGCTACGCGCCGCTCTGATGCGCGCCCGCTGCCTGTTGCTGCTCGATCGGCATCTGGGGGGCGGCGCTGCGCTTGCTGCCGCCAATATCTATCGCCGGTTGCGTGGCAAACCGGCAAGGAGCGCGGTCTGATGCGCGCCTTGGCCAATCCTGGCACGCCTGCCTCCGTCCACCCGCTCGCCTTGCCAGTGGCGCTGCTCTATACCGGCCTGCTCTTCACCCTGCCGGAAAAGGCGCTGCCCCAGACCAGCTACGCCATTCTGGTGGTCGCCCTGTCCGCGACCTATGTGCTGGCCTTCTTCCGCGATATCATCGCCCGGTTGCCCTTGCGGGAATATGGCCTGTTTGCAGCACTTGTGCTGGTATGGCTGCTGCTGTCGCGGCTGGGCCTGCTGCGCGAGCCCGACCGGCTCTATGCCGCTGGCCGCGTTCTGCCTCAGGCGGCTGGCTTGCTCATCCTTCTTGTCACCCTGCCCGCCTTCACTCACGCTGCGCGCGCGCTATTCCTGCCGCGGCCGAGGCTGGTTTCGCTGGTATTGCTGGTTGGCTTGCTGTCCTTTGCCATGCGCAACTGGAGGGCAGACGAGCAGATGCTGCGCGACAATGGTCTATATGGGGTCCTGTCGCCCGGCATGATGCTGCAATTCGTCTATTTCGCGCTGGTCATGAGGGCGGAAAACAGGCTGTTGCGGCTGGCGCTGATTGTGCTGCCGATGCCTTTTCTGCTCGCCGCCAGCAATGTCGCGATCCAGCTTATGCTGGCCATTGCCGTTGCCATTCCCCGCCCCCGCCGCATCGTCCCCTGGCTTGGCGTCGTTCTGGCGGCCAGTGTGCTCACCATCGCCTTTCCGCCTGCGCCTGTGCAATCGATCATCGCCAGTGACGACAATATCACGGTCCGTTCGCGCCTGTGGGCCGAAGCTCTTGACCAGATTCCGCACCAGCCGCTTGGTGTCGGCTTCGGGCAGTCCTCTGTCACCTTGCCGGCCATCAAGGATCCTTGGATCCGTCATGTCTTTTCGCAGGAAGTCTCGCGTTCGCTCGAAGTGTCCAACCACAGCACTTTTCTCGACATGGCCTTGCGACTGGGCTGGGGCGGGCTGGTGCTGTTTCTCTTGCTGATCTGGCGGGCGTGGCGCGCTTCTGCCGGGGGCGGGGCAAACGGGCATGGGTATGACGCACATGCGACCGGCGTGATGGCCTTCATGCTGGTGGAGTGTGCCTTCAATCCGGTGCTGGAGAGCGCGCGAGCGGCCATGTTTTTCGCCTTTGCGCTGGGCTATCTGCTGGCGCTCGGCAATGCGCAGGGTGCGCCAGCCAGAACCGGGCATATACCGCCCGACATGGCTGGCACTGGCGATTTGCCCGCGCAAAGACGGCGTGATCTGGCCGCCCTTGCCAAAGCCCCACACAGGCCATGAAAATCCTTCTGGTCCATAATCGCTATCAGCAAAAGGGCGGCGAGGACGCGGTGTTCGAGACGGAGCGCAGCTTGCTGGAGCAATCCGGCGCCGAGGTGGATATGCATGAGGTGCACAATGAACAGATCGAATCATGGGCGGATCGCGCGCGCGCTTTCCTGCATGTGGCCAGAAACCGCAACGCCGCAAGCGCTGTGCTGGCCCGGTTGAAGGACACGGGCGGCAAGCCGTTCGATCTCGTCCATATCCATAATTTCATGCCGCTGCTCAGCCCATGGCTGCATCGCTGCCTGAGCGATGCTGGCCTGCCTGTGGTGCAGACGCTGCACAATTACCGCCTGCTCTGCGCCAACGGGATGCTGATGCGGCAGGACCGGATCTGCGAGCTGTGCCTCGGATCGCGCCATCATGCGCTGCTGCATCGCTGCTACAAGGGGTCGCTGCCCGGCACATTGGCCATGCTGCGCATGCAGCGCGCCTCGATCGGAGATCCCCGCTGGACCGGATCGGTCAGCCGCTTCATCGCACTCACCCGCTTTGCCCGCGACACGTTCGTTGCCGCAGGGATTCCAGCCGAGAAGATCGCGGTGAAGGGCAATTCCGCGCTCGATCCCGGCCCATTTCCTGCCGCTGAAGAGCGCAGCGGGGCCTTGTTTGTCGGCCGCATCGCGCCGGGCAAGGGGGTGGAGCTGCTTTTGCAGGCCTGGCGCTTGGTGCCGGATATTGCGCTCACTGTGGTGGGCGACGGGCCGGGGCTGGAACGGGCAAGAGCGATCGCCCCGCCTGGCGTAAGTTTTGCCGGGCCCTTGCCGCGTGCTGAAGTGATCGCGCATATGCGGCGGGCGGCATTTCTGGTCATGCCGTCGACCTGGTATGAAGGTTTTCCGATGGTGCTGGCAGAGGCGATGGCTTGTGGATTGCCGGTCATTGCCTCCCGGCTTGGGGGGCTAGCGGAACTGGTTGAACATGAGCGCACCGGCCTGCTGTTCGAGCCTGGCGATGCGGCCGATCTGGCCCGTGTGGTGCGCCGTGGCTTTGGCTCCGGGCAAGGCCGGGCTGCGATGGCGGCTCATGCCAGAGCCGCTTATGAGCAGAATTTTTCACCCCGGGCCAATCTGGGCCAGCTGCTGGACATCTATCGCGCGGCGATCGCCTTCAAGACCGCGAGAGGCGGAGCCTGATATGCTGCCACAAGGCCAGAACGGCAAACTGCGGAGCAAGCACCAGATAGCGGCGCCACAGACGGCGCGGCTCCATCGCCAGCCGGTAAACGCCCTCCAGACACAGCCTGCGCATCCAGTGCGGCGGGCGGGTGGCATGACCGGAATGGATATCGAAGGCAGCGCCCACCCCGATCAGCGTTGCCGAAACCAGCGGGGCCAGCCGTTCCATCAGATATTCCTGCTTCGGGGTGGACAGGCCGATCCACACGATATGCGCGCCCGAAGCGGCAATGCGGCCCGCAAGTGCTGTCAGTTCATCCTCCGTCACCGGGCGGAAGGGCGGCGTTTCTTCCCCGGCGATGATGGCCGCGGGATAGCGGTGGCGCAGCGATCGGGCCAGTTCCTGCGCCCGGCCTTCCACCCCGCCATAAAGATAATGGACAAACCCGCCTTCCACCGCGCCTTCGCCAGCGGCAGCAAATGCATCCAGCATCAGATCCGGGCCGCAGGTCCGCTCCACCGGCAGCCCGCGCATCCGCCCCAGCAGGGCCACCGGCATTCCGTCGGGCGTCACCATATCGGCCGCGGCATGGATGCGGGCGAGGGTGGCATCGCGGCGCGCCAGCATGATGCCATGCATGTCGCGGATGCAGACATAGCGCCCGCGCCCGTCGCGCGCCCATTGCCGCAAGGTGGCCAGCGCTGCTTCAGGGGTGGTGATGCTGATGCCCGTGCCCAGCACGTCATAACGGGCAGAAGCCGCAAGGGGCGCTTGGCTGGAGGGCTGGCTCATCGCCTCTGGCTCTACAGCGCCCCTGCCGCAGGGTCCAGCGGGGCCGCATGATGGAACAGCCCGAGCTGCGACGACTGGCCCTTGCGCTGATCGGCCCCGGCGCTCCCGATCCCCGGCTGGCCTCGCTTGAGCCGCGACAATGGGCCGCGCTCGATGCGATGCTCGCCTCGCAGCGGCTGCAACCGCTGCTGCATGTCGAGCGGGGACATGATGCGGCAGGCTGCGGGCTTCCGGCGACTATCGCAGCCGGCTGGGCAGAGGCGCATCGCCAGTCGGCTATCGCCGCCCTGCGCCAGCGAGGATCGCTGCTGCGTGCGGCCGATGTGCTTGCAACAGGCGGGGTGGCGTCGGTGGCGCTCAAGGGGGCGTGGCTGGGCTGGTATGCCTATCCAGCGCCGGCCATGCGGCCGATGCGCGATCTCGATCTGCTGGTGGCCCCTGCCGATCTGGCAAGCGCATGGCGCCTGTTGCGTGCCACAGGCCATGATGCGCCGATGGGCGAGCCGGACTGGACGCGAGCTTTGCAGGCGAAACATCTGTCGCCGCTTGTCTGCAAGGATGGCGTGACGATCGAACTGCATGGGCGTCCATGGGAAAGCGATGCCCAGGCAGGCCATGCCATGCCCCGCGGGGCGGATCGCCTGCTGGAACGCGCTTTGCCTCATGCAAATGGCGATCGGCTGCATTACTTGCCGAGCGACGACACGCTGGCTCATCTCGTCATCCATGCCGTCTATACGCACTGGCTGGATTGCGGGCCGCTGGTGCTGGTTGATATCGATTTTCTGCTCCGCCGCCATCCGCCAAGCTGGCCGGATTTCTGGCAGAGGGCGCGGGCAGAAGGCTGGGACAGGGGCGCGGCCCTGGTGCTTGGCCTTGCTGATCGCTGGCGGCGGCCGGGCATTCTGGCAACGAGCGACTGCCCATGGGCAGTGCCGCAAATCCTGCTCGAGGAGGCGCCCGAACTGCTGATGCAGACGCCTGAGGGCCGGGCGCAAGCGCATATTGTGGCCCGGATCGGGCGCAGCGGCATTGGCGGCCTGGCGCGTGCCAAATGGGCCGAGGCGCGCGCGTACCCCACCTATTTCGCCCGCCAGCTGGGCCGCAGGATCAGCCAGTTTCTCGCAGGCGCGGCCAACACGCAATCACGCGAAAAAGCGCGCGCCATGAACCGACTGGGGCAATGGCTGTTACCGCGATAACGAGTGGAAAACCGATTTTTCCATTTTCCTACAGGCCCATGTCGCGTCTAAGGGGCGAGTCCCTTGCCATTCATGCCAGAGGACACGCCCGCATGGCCAACCCCCCCGTTTCCGTCCCGGCCGGTTTTGCACCGGCCTTCGCGCTGGGTTATTCCGATGCCCAGTCCAAACTCACCATGGTTACCGATGCCGCCCCGCTGCCGGTTTCGCTCAACAGCGTCGCCGCACCCGCCGCGCTTTCCGGTCAGAGCGCCAGCGCCACCGTGATCGGCCCGTTCAACGCCATTGCCGGCAGGCCGATCGTCATCGCGCTGAGCGGCAGCTGGACCGGCACCGTGCGCTTGCTGCGTTCCACCGATGGCGGGCTGACCCGGCTGCCGCTGCGCATTGGCGGTGCCGAGTGGGGAACATATCATGAACCCGGCGTGGAGCAGGCCTGGATCGACAGCGAAACGGGCGCGAGTTTCTATCTCGACATCGCCCCTGCCAGCGGCACCGTCGTCTATCGGGTGTCGCAATGAGCGCGCTGGACATCGCCGCACGCGGCCTCGCACGCCGCGCGCTGGACACCACCGATGCCTTGCCGGGCGCAGACGGGGCCACCTTGATGGGGCACCGGCGCTCCGAGGCCGCGGCCATCCTCGAGCCGGTTTCCGACATCCTGCGCAGGCTCGACATGGCTCCGGCCAGCTTCGGCGCGCTTCATAATCCTGCGATCAGCGACTATGCCGCCCTTTCGGCTTTCACCGCCGCGCTGCAGGCTTCGTCCCAGGGCATCCGTCGGCTGGAAGCGAAGGCTCATGCCTTCGGCCATGCCAATGCCAGCGAGATGGTGCTGTGGGACTTCGACAATGGCGGGCTGATCGGGGCGGGCATCGACCGCACAATCATTCGCAATGTCCATGCCTCGGCCAATTATGCGATGGGCTTCGGCAATTGCCAGAATGCGCTCTTTTCCGACATCACCTTCGATGGCCGGGTTGGCAAGTTCAACGCCACAGGCGCCATCCGAAACGTAATTTTCAACCGCTGCAAATTCACCACCTCGCCGACCCAGGTGATCAATGCGGTGCATTTCGTGTGCGACACGATGAGCGAAGGCGCCCAGTTCATCTTCTTCATCGATTGCGAGTTTTCCAATCCCGGTCGCATGGGCTGCGAAATCCAGAACAATGGGGCCGGAGCCACGGTGCGCTATGCCAATATCCATTTCATCCGCCCCCGCTTCATCGGCGCGGGCACGGCGAACGCCAGTGTCGGGCAAGGCCTCTCGCTGACGGGTTATGGCGACACCGTCACGCTCGACCAGCCATGGTTCGATGGCAACCGGCTGGTGCATCTAGAAAATGTCGGCTGTTCGCGGCTCATGGTGCGCGACATGATGGTGCGCCAGGCCACGCATCCCACCGGCAAGAGCTGCGTCTCCTTCTCCAACACCAGGCCGATGCATGATTGCGCGTTCGACGGGTTTCAGCTGGTTGGTGAACCCGGTCAGGACATCGCTGAACGCCCGGCGCTCGACACTGCCATCTTCAACATCCAGGCCAATGCCAAGCGTTTGCGGCTGAGCCGGATCAAGGCGGCAATCAACAATCCAACTGTCGTCACCGGCGTGATCGAGGCCAATGGCGCGACCAATGAGGACATCACAATCGAGCATTGCGACCTCGCGACCAACTCCAACAAGAATATCGTCGGGCTGGTCAACACCACCGGAAATCACAAGGTGCGCAACTGCCATCTGACCAGCACCCATGCCGCCCGCACCGCGCCTCTGGTTGCCGCATGGGGCTCGGCCACGGTGCATGTCGGCCAGAACCGCATCAGCTATGCCTCGGGCACGCAGGCGAGCCTGTTCGCCAAATCGGGCACTGGCGCGCTCAATGTGACGCATGACAATAGCGGCATCACCACGCGATACAGCGCGGTGCACACCATCGCCGCCGGCCAGACCGCAAGCCCGGTTGCCAGCCATGGGCTGCCCGGCCTTCCGGCGCGCTTTCATTGCTGGCCGCGCGGCAATACGGGCGGGGCCGTCTGGGCCACCAATCACACTTCGAACACCCAGATCAGGGCCAATATCCCGGCCACGCTGGCGGCTGCGGTGGATGTCGAAGTGGAGGCCGAATACGCCTGGTAGTCCTGAATTGGCTCAGAGGGGCTGATCCTCAATCAGCAAAGATCAGCCCCTCAGCTATCGCCAGAGGCATAGCGATAATATTCATAACCATAATATTGGGAATAGCGGTTGCCGGCATGGTCCGGATCGAACTTGGTCAACACCGCGCCGAGGATGACCGGACGCATGGCACGCAATCTGCGGATCGCGGTCTTGAGCGAACCGCCGCGCGCCTTGTCGGCCTCGATCACCAGCACAACGCCATCCGCCAGCGCCGAGAGGACCGGGGCATCAGCAAGACCGAGCACCGGGGCGCAATCGATCAGCACCACGTCAAATCGCCGGGAGGCTTCTTCGAGCAATGCGGCCATGGCAGGGGAAGACAGCAGTTCGGTGGGGCTGGTCGGAAGCGGGCCGGATGGCATCAGCGCAAGATTGTCCTCTGTGCCTGGCAGTATCGCAGTCTCGATCTGCGTTTGGGACTTGAGCACGCTCGAGAGGCCCTGTTCGTTGTCGAGCGATGCAATGCGGTGCAGCGAAGGACGACGCAGATCGGCATCGATCAGCAGCGTGCGCTTGCCAGCCAGCGCCATGGCGCGGGCGATGGCGAAGGAGGTGGTGGTCTTGCCTTCCGAAGGCTGCGCACTGGTGATCAGGATGATTTTCGGCAGGCCCGCAGGGGTGGAATGGGAAAGGCTGCCGCGCAGGGAATTATAGGCTTCCGACAATGGGGTCTTGGGGTCGCCAAGCGCAGAGAGCGGGTCCTTTTCCGAATCGAGCGGGATTACCCCCATCAGCGGGATCCGGATCTTGTCCTCGACATCTTCGGGCACCTTGATGCGATCATCGAGCTGGTCGCGCAGGAAGACGAACAACCCGGCCAGCGCAGGGCCGATGATCAGCGCAAGCAGCAGATTGCGCAGCAGGCTGGGCGAGGAGGGGCTGAGCGGAGGATCGGCACGGTCGATGATCGCCACATTGCTGGTTGCGATGCCGGCGGCGGCATTCAGTTCACGATAGCGCTGCAGAAGGCCATCATAGAGCGCGCGGTTGGTTTCGGTTTCACGTTCCAAAATGCGATAACGCACCGAGCGATCCTGTTCGGCCATGGTTTCCTGCTGGAGCTGGGCAACTCGGCCGCGCAACTGGCTTTCGGCAGCGGTGGCGGCGGTGAGTTCTGACCGGACCGAATCGCGCACCTGCCGCGCTGTGCGTTCAAGCTGTCGATCGATGCCGGCCAGCTCGCTTTCCAGCCGGGAAACGGCTGGGTGGTCAGGCAGATAGCGCGCGCGCGCATCCTGGAGATCGCCCGCAAGGGCAGAGCGCCGGGTCATCAGCGATTGCACCGTCGGGTTGGCCAGAACCGCCTGCGAGGAAAGCAATGGCGCAGCCTTTTCGGCATTCCATCGCGCTTCGGCTTCGGCACGGCGCGCCTGCGCCGCATTGGCGGCTTCATTGAGCTGCATCAGGCTCGCAGCGACAACGCTGCCGGTCGGTTTCTCTCCTGCCCCGGCAAGGGCGCTGTCATTGGGACGGATCAACCCCGCCTCGCGCGCATAGGCATTGAGCGCGCGTTCGGAATCTTCCAGCCTTGCACGGGCCTTGTCCATCTGCTGCAAGACAAAATCGCGCGCATAGGCCGAACTGTCGAAGCGGCGCTGCAGATTGGCTTCGATGAAGGCTTCGGCAAAGCCATTGGCCAGCCGGGCTGACTGCACGGGATCGGTGCTGCTGAAACTGATCGTGGCTATCCGCGAGGCTTGCGGCAGATCGGCCCGCATCCCCTGTCCCAGCAGCACCACCACCTGCTCGCGGGTCAGTGCTGCGGGCTGAGAGGGGTCGGGCAGTTCCTGCTGCATGGCGGCGAAGAATTTGGCATCGCCATGCAGCTTCAGCCGATCGGCTACTTTCAACGCCAGCCCGCGACCACGCAGGATGTCGAGCTGGGTATTCAGGAAACGATCAGTGTCCCATCCGACATTGCCCATGGTCCCCGCATCCAGCTCGGCGCCCAGCACCTGCTCGCTCTGATCGTTGATCTGGACCCGGGTTTGCGCGGCGAAGCGGGGGGCCTGAAGGATGGTCGCCACGATCGCCAGAGCCAGCACCGCCGCGATGATGGTGCCAATAAGGCGCAGATTGCGCTGCGCCAGAGCCAATGCATAGCGGATCAGATCGGCCAGCGCATTATCACTGCGATAGATGCCGGCAAGACTGACTGATCTCTCGCTCGAAGGTGGCGTCTGGTCCATCAACGGTGTTGCCTAGTTGTTATTATTGTCGAGCAGGACGAATGTGTTGAGCAGCGGAGTGAGCTTCAGCAGATCCTGATAAATCCCTGCCTTGCGCGAGAAGCCGACCACCACCACATCGCGGTCACGCACCAGCGGGTCATCGACCTGGCCCGAACGGATGGCCTTGAGATCGAACCTCCCCCCCATCCGCTGTCCATCGATCGTGCGGAAGATGATGACATGATCCACCCTTGCCGTAGGCAGCGGGCTGCCCGCCAGCGCCATCGCCGATAGCAAGGTGTAGCCGGGGCGGATCGGATAGATATCCGGCTTCTTCACCTCGCCTTCCACCGTGACCAGGCCACCTGTCGCCCTGAGCAGGCTGACCGTGACATGAGGATCGCGGATGAAGCGGGCGCGATAGGCCATCTCGATTGCCGCGCCCAGTTCATTGGTGCTCTTGCCCGATGCCGCTACCGGGCCGATCAAGGGCAGGTTGAGCTGGCCCGCCGCATCGATCACGGCCCGCTCCTGCGACAGATCCTTCTCGCCAAAAACGCCAATCGCGACCTCGTCCCCCGGAGCCAGCGAATAGGCGGCGGCGGGCGCATCGCCTGCAGGCGCAATGGCGTCATAGGCGGCCGCTCCGGCCGGGACGGCAGGGTCAAGCGTGGACTGGCAGGCTGTGACACTGACGGCCATCAGAAGGAATGCAGAAATGCGCAGGCAGGCGGTCAATTGCGTGATCCCCTTGGCATCAATCGCGCGGAACCCCGGCGGTATCGAAGGGGGCGCCGCATGACAATCCTAGGTGTTTATACCTGGGGCAATTTTCACCAATTATCGACAGAGCAATTGCGCAATGTGCCTCAATAGGCGCGGTCATGGACCAGCACCCGCAATGTGCGCAGGACTATCCCCACATCGCGCCAGATGCTCCAGCCGTGAACATATTCGAGATCGGACTGCAGACGGTGCGAAAGATCCTGCTCAACCCTGGTCTCGCCCCTGTGGCCGCGCACCTGGGCAAGGCCGGTCATGCCGGGCTTGAGGCTGTGGCGTTGCCAGTAAAGCGGATTCACTTCCCAGAACAGCTTTGTTCCTGCCTGCGAAGCCAGCGCATGCGGTCTCGGACCGACAATGCTCATATCGCCCTTGAGGACATTGATCAGCTGGGGCAGCTCATCAAGGCTGGTCTTGCGCAGAAAGCGGCCAATGGCAGTAACCCGTTCATCATTCTGGCTGACCGATCGGGCGCCATCGGCATCCTGCCCTGTCATGGCCATGCTGCGGAACTTGTAGATCGTGAAGAAGCGGTTGCCGCGGCCCAGACGCCGCTGAACAAAAAGCGCCGGTCCGTCATCTGCGAGACGCACCGCCAGAGCGACAAGCACAAACAGGGGGGCAAGCACCAAGAGCGACATAATGGAAAACCCTATGTCGAACACCCGCTTGACCGCACGGTCACGCAGGCCCAGCGGACCTGCGGAAACGATCAGAGTGGTGATTTCGGCCTCTTCGTAATGACGCAAACCCACCGCACCAATGGCATGGGCCACGTCGCTCAGGACCTGCCCATCGACCCCCATGCATTTCAGGACAAAGGCCCATTGCGCCCTGCGTTCACGCGGACAGCTGACGATCACACGGTCCATGTTGCAAAAGCAGTTGCCCAGCCGGTCCAGCGCGTGCGGGTCGCTTGTGTCAGGGGCGATGCCACTGGCAACCGCATCGATTGTCCTTGCTCCGGCCATGGCGATGGCCGGGCCGCCATCGCGCACTATCAGAACGTTTTCGAGACTTGCGCCGCTGCGCCGGTTCACCAGTCCGACCAGCGCATAGCGCCAGCACCCCATCATGCCCATCGCCGCAAACAGGCCAATGGTGAAAGTTGCACGCGAAAACTGCGTGTTTGCCTTGGCATAGAAGGCGATGAAATTGAGCAGAACCGACGCAATGAAAAGGGCAGCAGCCATCAGCAGAAATGAATCGCGCCGGTTGCGCAAGGCCATGATCGAATAGGCGCGATTATAGAGCGCTATGGTCAGATAGAGGGGCAGCAAGAGTTGCGCCGCCATCATGGCGCGAGCTTCAGCCCAAAGGCCGGTATAGATCAAACCCGCCAGGGCGAAGCCGGCCAGCAGGGCTGCAATATCACCCAGCATCAGGGCGACATAGAGCCTAAGCCGTCGCTTTTCGGAGGAAAATGCTGCCAGCGGCCCGGTAATGCCGCTTTGCAAAAAATCACCTCTGGCTGGCGCAATATTCATGCAGTTCCCGCTCGGACAAGCCTGACGATAGCCACCCCTACCCGACATGGCAGCGCAAATCTACGTATTTACCACTATATCCATTTTATCGTATTCGAAAGCAGGCCAGGCGATGGGCAGGGCATGCAAGCTGATTTGGCTATAGCATATGCAAAAAATAACCTATCAGGTTAAATATGGCTTTCCTACAGCGTTACGCTCGGTCTATACGAATCGGCATGATGGGAAATCCCGGCAAGGGGCGGCCCGTCTGATCCGGTCGGGTTTGCAAGACGCCTCGCCACACAATCGCGCAACATCGAGATCCAGTGCTCCGGGCTGCAGCCCGGCCGCTCATCTCCCTTCATGGATGGACCAGATGACCAAGGCCAAAGGCCGCAGCGCCCCGCGGCGCGCGCGGACCAATTCCCATTGGCGCAAGCCCTTCCTGGCGGCGCTTGCAGACACATCGAACATTGCCGCTGCCGCCCGCGAAGCCGACATCAATGTCAGCACCGTCTATAAGGCGCGGCGCACCGAACCCGCTTTTGCCCGGCTGTGGCAGGCAGCCCTTTGTGAAGGATATGACAATCTGGAGATGGAACTGCTCTCCCGCCTGCGCAGCGGCGAGGCGCTGGAGGAAGGCGCCAAGGCCCCTTCGCGCAAATTCGACAATGCTGCCGCCTTCCGGCTTCTGACTGCGCACCGCGAGAGCGTGGCCCGGCAAAGGGCGCTGCGCGACGAGGAGGACGAAGCCACCATCCTCGCTTCGATCAATGCCAAGCTCGATCAGATGCGCCAGCGCGAAAAGGATGCGGCAAGGCTGCTGGCCGCCGATACAGAAGACGCCAATGACGCGAGCTGAGCCCTGGAGGGTGCTGCTCGATCTCAGCAAGGAAGAGCGCGCCGCCTTCCTCGCCGCCTTGTCGCAAAGCGAGCGCGACGAGCTGCGCTGGCACTGGGATCTGTGGGCGCGGCCCGAACAGCGCCCGCCCGTCGGCGAATGGCAGGTATGGCTGATCTGTGCCGGGCGCGGCTTTGGCAAGACCCGCACAGGAGCGGAGTGGGTCCGCTCTGTTGCCCGTGGCAATCCCGAAGCGCGCATCGCGCTGATCGGGGCGTCGCTGGCCGAAGTGCGCGCCGTGATGGTGGAAGGCGAAAGCGGTATTCTTGCCACCGCCCCGCCGCATCGCCGCCCCTTGTTCGAGCCGTCCTTGCGGCGGCTGACCTGGCCCAATGGGGCGCAGGCCATGCTTTATTCGGCAGCAGAACCAGACAGTCTGCGCGGGCCACAACACAGCCATGCCTGGGCCGACGAGATCGCCAAATGGGAGCTGAGCGGCGCGCGCGCGACGCAAAGCTGGGATAATCTTCTCCTGGGGCTGCGGCTGGGCGATCGCCCACGCATTCTCGCCACCACCACGCCGCGCGCTGTGCCATTGATGCAGCGCCTGATGGCGGGTGAAGCAACGGGCGAGACAATCGTCACGAGGGGTTCGACATTCGACAATGCCGCCAATCTGCCCGAACGCTTCATCAAGGCGATCCGTCGCAGTTTTGGCAAGACCGCGCTTGGCCGACAAGAGCTGGAAGGCGAGATGCTGACCGATCTGGAAGGCGCACTTTGGAGCAGAGCGCTGCTGGAACAATGCCGAATTTCTGGCGGCGGCGAGCCAATGACGCGCATCCTTGTGGGTGTCGACCCTCCCGCCTCGGCCCGGGGCGATGCCTGCGGGATCGTAGTGGCCGGGCTTGACGCGGGCGGCAATGGCGTCGTTCTCGCAGATTGCAGCGTGGAACGCGCCAGCCCCGAACGCTGGGCCCGCGCCGTGGCGCAAACGGTGCACGCCTGGAAGGCCGACCGTATTGTTGCCGAGGCCAATCAGGGCGGGGCGATGGTGGAAAGCGTACTGCGCGCTGCCGACCAGAACCTGCCGGTCCGCCTCGTTCATGCCAGAAGGGGCAAATCGGCCCGGGCAGAACCGGTGGCGGCCCTTTATGAGGCTGGCCGGGTCCGCCATGCCGGCCTGTTCGCTGCCCTTGAAGACCAGCTGTGCGGACTGATGGCCGGCGGCGACTATCACGGCCCCGGCCGCTCGCCCGACAGGGCCGATGCGCTGGTCTGGGCGCTGACCGAATTGATGCTGAACCCGAAGCCCGCCCCGCGCGTGCTGCAAGTCTGACAACCAGCCGAAAGGTTTTCCATGTCCTTCCTCGATACGCTTGCCGCCGCCTTCAAGGGCGGCGCGGACACGCGCGTGCCGCTGGCACGCAGCTTCATCTCGCCCTGGGCTCAGGCCTTCGATCCGGGCGGCACCAGAATGCCGTTCGATTATCAATCCGCCGTGCGCCACGCTTTTCTCGAAAACCCCGTGGCCCAGCGCGCGGTGCGCATCGTTGCCGAAGGGGCGGCAGGCGCGCCTTTGCTGGCATCGCAGCCTGAACTGCGCGCGCTGGTCAGCGCCACCAGCGCAGGCCAGAGCCTGATCGAAACGCTGGCCGCGCATCTGCTGCTGCATGGCAATGGCTATGTGCAGGTCATGAAGGACGGGCGCGGCCGGCCGGTAGAGCTTTATGCCCTGCGGCCCGACCGCATCACCATCCAGCCTGGCCCCGATGGCTGGCCCGCAGCTTTCCTTTACAAGGTGAGCGACAAGACCATCGCCCTGCCGATCTGCGACGAGGATGGCTGGCCCAATGTCATCCATCTCAAATCCTTCCATCCGGTGGACGATCATTATGGCGCAGGCTGCCTGAGCGCGGCGCAGCAAGCGGTGGCTATTCACAATGCGGCTGCCACATGGAACCGCGCGCTGCTCGAAAATGCCGCGCGGCCCTCGGGCGCTCTGGTCTATGATGGCGGCGATGGCGGCGCGCTCAGCGCCGACCAGTTCGACAGGCTGCGCGACGAGCTGGCCAGCGCCTTTTCAGGCCAGGCCAATGCCGGGCGGCCGATGCTGCTCGATGGCGGGCTGAAATGGCAGTCGATGTCGATGACGCCTGCCGACATGGATTTTGCCGAACTGAAGGCCGCAGCCGCGCGCGATGTGGCGCTGGCCTTTGGCGTGCCGCCCATGCTGCTGGGGCTTCCCGGCGACAACACCTATGCCAATTACCGCGAGGCGAGCCGCGCGCTGTGGCGGCTCACGCTGCTGCCGCTCCTCTCCAAGCTTCTGGGCGGGCTGCAGGAAGGGCTTGCCCCCTGGTATCCGCAAGCCAGCCTCTCGATTGACCTCGACCGGGTGCCTGCCCTTTCCGAAGACCGCGAAAAACTGTGGTCGCAGCTGAGCGACGCCGATTTCCTCACCGACGATGAAAAGCGCGCGATGCTGGGCCTCCCGCCTGCGCCCGTTGCGCCCAAGGGAGATGCGAAATGATCCGCGAAGACATGCTGGCGCGGCTTATCGCGCAGGCGAGCGACGAGGGCGGCGAGCTGATCACTCTGCGCGCCATTGTCGAGGAATCGAGCGAAATCGGCGCTGACCGGGTGCTGTCGCGGCTCGGCCTTGGCGATCCCGGCGCGTCCGAGGATCTCGACGAACTGCGCGATCTGCTCCAGGCCTGGCGCGCCGCCAAGGCCAGCGCCTGGCGCGCCTTCGTCCAGTGGTGCCTGCGCGGCGTCTTCGCCCTGCTGCTGATCGCCATCGCCTTGAGGCTGGGCGGGCCGGAGATGCTGAAATGATGCAGATCCGGATCATCGAACCGGCAGATGGCGGCGCCCTGCGTCTGGCCGGCTATGCCGCGCTGTTCGACATTGCCGATGGCTCGAAAGACACCATCCGCAAGGGTGCCTTTGCCCGGACCCTGTCCGAAAGGCGTGGTCCCATCCCGCTGCTGTGGCAGCACCGCCCCGACCAGCGCATCGGCGTGGTCGAACGGGCGGAGGAGGACGGGCGCGGCCTGCGCATCATCGCACGGATCGACAATCCGCAAGGTTTCGCCGCCGCCCAGCTCGCCCGCAAGGCGGCAAGCGGCCTCAGCTTCGGCTATCGCGCGCGCGGCTATGCCCGCCTGCCCGAAGGCCGGTTGCTGACCGACATCGAACTGTTCGAGGTGAGCCTTGTCACTCATCCTCTCCAGCCCGGAGCGCGGGTCCACTTCGTGCAGTGAGCACCTCCCCGCCTCTTTTCCCGCCGGCCGCCCTGGGCGGCCTTTTTGTTGCCCAAGAAAGGTGATTGCCCAAATGGATATGCAAGTTGAAACCGAGGTGCTTTCCGCCTCTTTCGATATCGTTTCGCGCCAGGATGAGTCCGAAAAGGCCATCAAGGTCCTGCGTTCCGATGTCGATGAAGTGAAGGCGCGGCTTGATCGCGTTTCGCGTGCCGCGGCCCGTCCGGTGCTGGACGGCATCCGCGACAATCTGGAAGTGAAAGGCTTTGTCGATGGCTATCTGCGCCAGGGCCGCGAAACCGAGGTGAAGTCGGTCAGCGGCGCGACCAATGCCGAGGGCGGCTATGCCGTCCCGCGCGAAATCGACGCGATGATTGCCGCGACGCTCAAGCAGATCAGCCCGATCCGCAGCCTCGCCCAGGTCGTCCAGGTGGGCAGTGCAGGCTATCGCAAGCTTGTCACCACCGGCGGCACCGCCTCGGGCTGGGTCAGCGAAACCGCCGCCCGCCCCGCCACCGCCACGCCGAGCTTTGCCGAAATCGCACCGCCGTCGGGCGATCTTTATGCCAATCCGGCCGCCAGCCAGGCGATGCTGGACGATGCCGCCTTCGACCTTGAAGGCTGGCTGTCGAGCGAAATCGCGATGGAGTTTGCCCGGGCCGAAGGCGCTGCCTTCGTCAATGGCACCGGCACCAACCAGCCCAAGGGCTTTCTGGCAGCGCCCGTCGCCACGGCGGCTGACGCCACCCGCGCCTTTGGCACGCTGCAATATGTCGGTTCCGGCAATGCCACCGGTTTCGGCACCACGCCCGAAGCCAAGCTCATTGATCTCGTCCACACGATGAAGGCCGGCCACCGCCAGGGCGCCAGCTGGGTGATGAACTCGGCCACCCTTGCCGTGGTGCGCAAGCTCAAGACCGCTGACGGTGCATTCCTGTGGCAGCCGGGTCTGGTCGAAGGCCAGCCCGACCGTCTGCTGGGCTATCCGGTGGTCGAGGCCGAAGACATGCCGGGCATCGCCGCCAACGCCTTCCCGATTGCCTTTGGCAATTTCAAGGCCGGCTATCTGATCGCGGAACGCGGCGAAACCGCGATCCTGCGCGATCCCTTCACCAACAAGCCCTTTGTTCACTTCTATGCCACCAAGCGCATTGGCGGACAGGTGCTCGACAGCGAAGCGATCAAGCTGCTCAAGATCGAGGCGTAACGCGCGCCACGCGCCTCGCGGGGCCGCCCTGGCGCGGCCCTGACAAAGCGTGCCGCGCCGGGGCGCCCCTCTCCCCTGACCCCGGCGCGGCACGCCATCTTTCCCTGCCACAATCACGGAGACCGCCATGAAGCGGGCAATCGTAACACCGCCCACCCTGGCGGCCGAAGCGCT
>CAZWEY010000010.1:26303-27329 GCA_964632055.1 uncultured Sphingomonadaceae bacterium | reverse complement strand
CCGTCTGCCCCCGGCGCGCCGATGAAGGTCTTTTCGGGCATCGCGCGCTCCATCTGGTGGATGATGTGCGGTTCCGTCGCGACGATCAGCGTGTCGCCCTTCATCTCTTTGGCATAATTCAGGATGCCGCTGGTCGAGCCGACATAATCGGCATGATCGACGATGGCGGGCGGGCATTCCGGGTGCGCGGCGATGGGCGCGCCGGGGTTTTGCGCCTTGAGTTTGAGAAGCTCGGTCTCGCTGAAGGCCTCATGCACGATGCACACGCCCGGCCACAGCAGCATGGGGCGGTTGAACTTGCGCGCGAGATAGCCGCCCAGATGGCGGTCGGGCCCGAAGATGATTTTCTGTTCGGGCGGGATCTGCTGGAGGATCGTTTCCGCGCTGGATGAGGTGACGATGATGTCGGAGAGCGCCTTCACCTCGGTCGAGCAGTTGATATAGGTCAGCGCGATATGATCGGGATGCGCCGCGCGGAAGGCGGCGAATTTTTCGGGCGGGCAGGAATCTTCAAGGCTGCACCCGGCTTCCATGTCGGGCAGCACCACGATCTTTTCAGGGCTGAGGATCTTGGCGGTTTCGGCCATGAACTTGACCCCGCAAAAGGCGATCACATCGGCATCCGAGGCCGCCGCCTTGCGAGACAGTTCCAGGCTGTCGCCCACGAAATCGGCGAGATCCTGAATCTCGGGTTGCTGGTAATAATGAGCGAGGATCACGGCGTTGCGCTCCTTGCGCAACCGGTCGATCTCGGCGCGCAGATCGATGCCTGCCGGGATGGGGGTGATGATGCTCATGAGTTCTGCCTTCAGTTCGTCAGTTGCCAAAGATCGCCGTCGCTGCCCACCAGCCCGCGCTTTTCAAGATCGACGAGATGCGCTTTCACCGACATGCCGGCTGCGGGATAAAGCACCGGGTCGGTGCCCTTGTACATATCGGGCACCATGGCCACGATGGATTGCGGGCCTTGTTCGAGCTGGCGCAGCACCTGTCGATGCTCGCCGTAGCTAGCGTCGACTCCATCGG
>CAZWEY010000010.1:0-26293 GCA_964632055.1 uncultured Sphingomonadaceae bacterium | reverse complement strand
ATGCCGCGCACCAGCTGTCGCGGATTGTCCACCTGTTCGCCATGGGCGGGATAATAGACGCGGTCTTCGCGCTCGTGCAGCAATTGCAGCGAGGCCATGTAGTCCGCCATGTCGCCATCGGGCGGGGCGATGACGCTGGTCGACCAGCCCATCACATGATCTCCTGTAAACAGCGCGCCTGTTTCCTTCAGCGCGAAGCAGAGATGATTGGCGGTGTGGCCCGGCGTGTGGACCGCTTTCAGGCTCCAGCCCGGCCCGGACAGGCCTTGCCCATGGTTCAGCACCTGATCGGGCTGATAGGATGCGTCGAAACCGGCATCCAGCCTCAGGCTGCCATCATCATTGAGCGCAAGGCCAGCACAGCCGATGATCGGTGCCCCGGTCAGATCCTTGAGCGGCGCGGCGAGCGGGGAATGGTCGAAATGGGTATGGGTGCAGCAGATCGCGACGACTGCGCGTCCTGCGATCGCTGCCATCAGCGCATCGAGATGGGCATCTTGCCTGGGGCCGGGATCGATCACCGCGACACCATCTTGCCCGCCGACGATATAGCTTTGCGTGCCGGTATAGGTGAAGGGCGAGGGGTTGGGTGCCAGGACGCGGCCGACGAGCGGCTCGACCTGTTCGACGGTGCCGGTTGGCCATGGTTTGGGTGGTGCTCGCATATTGGCGATATGGGGGCTGGAGCCGCGCCTGTCGAGCAGGCAATGCCTGTTCATCTTCCCTAAACCGGAACTGGCCCTATTTACTGGTCATGACCATGATCAAAGGAGTGAACATATGAAGAAGCTGGCAGCCTGTGCAATTGCCGCATCGCTTTTGCTCGGCCTTGCCGCCTGCAACACCGTCAAGGGGCTGGGGCGCGATATCGAATCGGTGGGCGAGGCGGGCGACAAGGTGGTCTGATAAGGGGCCTTATCTGAATTCGGGCAGGGCGTCGCTCAATCGCCGCCTCAGCCTCTGAATGGCGGGAGGGGCTATGTCCAGCCGCTGCCGCCAGGCACGATCCAGCCGTTCGATCCGGGCGTGAAACCGTTCGCTGGTCACGATCAGCGAGCGGGTTTCGGCATCGAGCAGCATCAGGTTGGCCGGGTCTGGCCGGGAGTTGTCACTGGGCAGGCGGCCATGGCGGCGCAGCTGGGCTTCGCTCAGCTCGCCCTTGAAATAGGCCCGCTGATTGAGCAGCCAGGCGATTGCATGCATCACTCTGGTGGTGGTGCGCAACGCCTCGCAGGACAGCGCCATGCGGGCATCATCGCCACCCTTCCTGTCTTCAGGCCCACTCGCCGAAAGATCGAAAGCCGCGCGCACCTCGTCGGCAAGCAGAAGTGCCTCTGCGTAAAGCCCCTCGATGATATGCGGGTTCAGGTCGGATGGTTGCGAAGACATGACAGGAAACCGCCTAACCAGCCCTGACCCAGTGGGCCAGAGCGCAGCAGGCGGTTTTCCGAATCCATTTATGAGCTGTCCCGTTTCGAGGCAGAAGCAGGCCCCGCAATCACGCCGTCTGGTCAGGCGATAATGTCGGGGACGAGGTAATCCTCGAGCATGGCGATCTGGTCTTTCAGCGCCAGCTTGCGTTTCTTCAGCCGAGCGATCTGCAGCTGGTCGGTGCTGCCGGCCAGGGTCAGCGCATCGATCGCGGCATCGAGGTCGCGATGCTCGATCCTGAGCACAGCCAGCCGTTTGCGCATTTCGTCTTCGGTCAACGGGTCTGCCTCATGAGAGAAACCTTGGTATTCGTCGCATTGGCGATATCATCCATCGATTTCATGACGAAGACGGTTCGCAAGGCGCGCTGCTTGTGGTTCAATACCAACCGGGCGCAAAGACCGCAACGAGTCGGTCTCATCGCCCGGGAGGATAAGTGTTGAGGGACAATTGGAACTCTTGAAGGAGATACCGATGGAATCGTCACACGTCAGCGCCTTGCAGAGCAAGCACCAGGGCCTTGAACGCCGCATTCACGAGGAAATGAACCGACCCGCGCCCGACGATGCCACGATCCGAAGTCTCAAGAAGCAGAAATTGCAGATCAAGCAGGAACTGGCGCAGATCTGACCATCTTGCGGGCGGCATTGGCGGCAATAGCGGGCGTTTCCAAACCGCTGTGATCTGTTATAGCATGGGCCATGTCCGCCGCCGCTGCCGCCCGCTCGATACTTACCAGACTGCACGAAGTCATGGCCTCGCGCCTTCATGCGCAGGGCAAGCTCAACCAGGTCGTCGACATCATCGGCGAAGGGCTGGATAGCGAGGTCTGCTCGATCTATCTGCTGCGCGAAGGCATGCTGGAGCTGTTCGCGACCCGCGGCCTCAATCAAAGCGCGGTTCACGTCACAAGACTTGCCGTGGGCGAAGGGCTTACCGGCACCATTGCCGCCAATGTCGAAACGCTGAACCTTGCCGAAGCCGCGGCCCATCCCGATTTTGCCTTCCGCCCCGAAACGGGCGAAGAAAAGTTTCATTCCTTCGCAGGCGTGCCCATAGTCCGGCGCGAACGCGCGGTGGGCGTGTTGTGCGTGCAGCATGTCGATCCGCGCCGTTATGAAGAGGTCGAGGTGGAGGCGCTGCAGACCACCGCGATGGTGCTGGCCGAACTGATTGCCAATGCCGATCTGGTCGATGACGAAGAAGGGGTGGGCAGCAATCCGGCGCTGAGCGGGCAGGAGTCAGTCTCCGGCCTCGCCCTCGTCAAGGGGCTGGCCAGCGGGATTGCGGTCTATCACCAGCCCCGCGTGACGATCGAGCACACCGTTGCCGAGGATATCGAGGCTGAGCGCCAGAGAGTCTATCTCGCCTTCGACAAGATGCGCGAGCAGATCGACCGGCTGACCGGGCAGGCCGAATTCGGCGTGGGCGGCGAGCATGACGAGGTGCTCGAGACCTACAAGATGTTCGCCTATGACGAGGGCTGGTCCCGCCGCATCAATGAGGCGATCGATTCAGGCCTGACCGCCGAAGCTGCGATCGAGCGGGTTCAGCAACGCACCCGTATGCGCATGCGCCAGATCGACGACCCTCTGCTGGCTGACCGGATGCACGATCTGGAGGATCTCTCCAACCGGTTGCTGCGCATCGTTTCGGGCCAGCTGGGCACTGCCGCATCCAAGGGCCTGCGCGATGATGCGATCCTGATCGCGCGCAATCTGGGGCCGGCGGAATTGCTGGAATACGACCGGCGCAGGTTGAAAGGCGTGATCCTCGAAGAAGGCTCGCTCACCGCGCATGTGGTGATCGTTGCCCGCGCCATGGGCGTTCCGGTGCTGGGAAGGGTGCGTGGCGTGCGCGGCTTTGTCCGCGAGGGCGACCAGCTGCTGCTCGATGCCGATGCCGCAACCCTCACTGTGCGCCCGTCGCAACCGGTGATCGAGGCCTTTGAAGCCCGCTTTGCCAAGAGCCGGGAACGCCAGGCTGCTTATGCCCGATTGCGCGATGTGTTGCCGGTCAGTCTCGATGGCCAGCGGGTCAGAGTGATGATGAATGCGGGCTTGCGCGACGACATGCCCAATTTGAACCTGACGGGTGCCGATGGCATCGGCCTGTTCCGCACCGAATTCCAGTTTCTCGTCGCCGCAGCTCTGCCGCAGCGCGACCGGCAGATCCGGCTCTATCGCGATGTGCTGGAGGCGGCCGGCGACAAGCCGGTGGTGTTCCGCACGCTCGATGTGGGCGGCGACAAGGCGCTGCCCTATCTGCGCGATGACCAGCAGATGGACGATGAAAATCCGTCGATGGGCTGGCGCGCATTGCGGCTTGCGCTGGAACGTGAAGGCCTGCTCAAGGCGCAGGCCCGTGCCCTGCTGGAAGCTGCGGCCGGGCGCACGCTCAACGTCATGTTCCCGCTGGTGTCCGAGCCATGGGAGTTCGAGGCGGCGCGCGATGTGTTTGCCGCCCAGCTCGACTTCCTGCGCAAACAGAAGAAGACCCTGCCTGAAGCGATCCGTTACGGGGTCATGCTCGAAGTGCCCGCATTGGCCGAAATGCTCGATGTGCTGATCCCGCAATTGTCCTTCATCTCGATCGGAACCAACGACCTGACCCAGTTCCTGTTCGCGGCCGACCGGGCGAACCCCAAGCTTGCGCAGCGTTATGACTGGCTCAGCCCCTCGATCCTGCGTTTCATGCGCCGGGTAGTCAGGGCCACGGATGGAACAGGCGTCGATCTTGCGGTGTGCGGCGAAATGGGTGGCCGCAGACTGGAGGCTCTGGCCCTGCTGGGCATCGGCATCAGGCGCCTTTCCATCACGCCTGCCGCAATTGGCCCTATCAAGGAACTGATTTGCAAGGTTAATCTTGACGAAATCAGTGAGGCAATGCAGGAATGGCTTGACCATCCTCCGCCCAGCCTGCGCGAAGCCTTGCGCGAATGGGCGGCGGGGCGTGGTCTGGATTGCGACTGAACCTGCCCAGGCCCCGGACTGGCGCAACGCGCTGGCATGGTCCGGGGTGTGGCCAGAGTGGAATATGCCAGAGCCGGATTGGCGTGACTGACCCTGCAATAATGCATTGCCAGCGATTTCAGGCCATATCATAATGCGGACCGAGGGGATGTTGATTGGACGAGGCATTGGACCGAGAGGATGATGCGCAGCCTTCCTTGTTCGGACCGGGTACCGAATTGCGGCAGGCGAGGGAAAAGGCCGGGCTGACCATTCAGCAGGTGGCCGCGCAAACGCGCATATCTGCCCGCCATATCGAAATGATCGAGGCGGAGCGGTTTGGCGAGATGCCTGGTCGCACCTATGCGATCGGTTTTTCCCGCAGCTATGCCAAGCTGCTCGAACTGGATGAAGGCAGGATTGCCGGCCAGGTGCGCGAAGCACTGGATGCGATCGAGCCGGACCAGTATCGTCATCATTCTGCCAGTTTCGAGCCGGGCGATCCTGCGCGCATTCCTTCTGCGCGACTGGGCTGGTTTGCCGCTCTGGCGGCGCTGCTGCTGCTTGCCGGTGGTTTCTCCTTCTACCGCAGCTATTTCTCTCCCGAAGGGCGTTTGCCTGCCATCGAGGATCCCGCCGCGCCGCCTGCCTCCGTCGCCGCGCCACGGACCAGCCCGCACGCTGCACTTGTGGCGAAGGATGGCGAGGTGGTCTTTACCGCAGAGGAAGAGGGCATCTGGGTCAAATTCTATGATGGCTCCGGCAAGCAGCTCATGCAGAAGCAGATGGCCATGGGCGAACGTTATGTTGTGCCACCCGATGCGCAGGGGCCTCAATTATGGACTGGCAGGCCGGATGCACTGGCGATCACCATCGCCGGAAAGCCTGTTCCCCGGCTGTCTGAGACGGATCAGGTGATGCGCGATGTGCCGGTTACGGCGAAGGCCCTGCTCGCCCGTCCGGGCTCGCCTGCCCCTGCAGCCAGACCTTCGCCCACAGGCTGATGCGCTCAGGCGCTCGACAATGGGCACGGCTTGGGCAAAATAGGCCAATCATTCAGCAACGTCGCAAGGCATGGAAGCATGTCCGTTGCGGACAGGAATACAGGAGCACAGCCATGATCAGCCCAGGGAAGCAGTTGCGGGGCATTATGATGGCCACTGTCGCCTTGTTTGCTGCCGGCGCCGCCGCTCCCGCCAGCGCGCAGGATAGCGAGGCGAGGCTGCGCAAGGTTGAAGCCGAAGTCCGCGCCATCCAGCGCAAGGTCTTTCCCGGCGGCGATGGCCGCTTCTTCTCTGCCGAGACCGGGACTGCCACCGCCGCACCCAATGGAACGGTGCCTGCCACCTCGGCCATGACCGATGTGCTGGCCCGGCTCGATGCGCTGGAGGCCCAGATTGCCAGGCTGACCGGGCAAGTCGAACAGAATACCAACGCCATTGCCCGTCTGACGGGCCGGGTTGCGGCGCTGGAACCACCGGGCACGACACCGGCGGCACCTGCGCCTGCATCTTCCGCGCCGAGCGCATCGGGCGTGGTGGCGACGCAGGTGCCGGCTTCTTCAGCGGTTGCGTCACCGGCCGCGTCTGCTCCATCGGCGCCAGCAGCCACCACTGCGGCAATCTCGCCGCCCGCTCCGCCAAAACCAGCTGCTCCCGCGCCCGCTGCCCCCAGCGCGCAACGGATTGCCGCGGTTCAGGCGATCCTGAAACCGGCAACCGATGATGCGGGCGATGATGAATATTCTTATGGTTTCCGCCTGTGGGATGCCAAATTCTATCCCGAAGCCCAGCAACAGCTGCGCCTGTTCGTCGATAAATATCCCGGCCATTGGCGTGCAAGCTATGGCATGAACCTGCTGGGCCGGGCCTATCTCGACGATGGCAAGCCCGCAGATGCAGCGCCGTGGTTCCTCAAGAACTATCAGGCTGACAAGCAGGGCGCGCGCGCCGGCGACAGCCTGCTCTATCTTGCCGAAGCCATGATTGCGAGCGGCGACACCCGCCGCGCCTGCATCGCGCTCGCCGAATTCGGCGATACCTATCCCGCGCTCGCTTCCGGCCGTCTGGTTCAGGATTACGAAGCCAATCGCCGCAAGGTGAAGTGCAATTGACGAGCTGCCTCACAGACTGACAGCGCGTTTTCGCGAGGATCTTGAAAACGTCTGGCCGGAAGGCGGGCGGCTGGGCATTGCGGTGAGCGGCGGGGGCGACAGCCTGGCCTTGCTGTTGCTGGCCCATGCCAGCCTGCCGCCCGGAAGCATTGAAGCGGCCACGGTCGATCATGGTCTGCGCCCGCAAAGTGCCACCGAGGCGGCCTTCGTTTCGGAGATTTGCGAAGGGTTTGGCATCCCGCATGAAACTCTCAAAGTGACGCTGGCGAAAGGCAATCTGCAAGGCGAGGCGCGCCGGGCACGCTATGGTGCGCTGGAAGAATGGGCAAGACGCCGCGGGCTGGTTGCGATTGCCACCGCGCATCATGCCGACGATCAGGCCGAAACGCTGGTGATGCGATTGAACCGGGGCAGCGGCGTTGCCGGGCTGGCAGGCATCAGGCCGCGCGGGGTCGGGCCTCCCGGTGGCCTTGCCCTGGTCCGCCCGCTGCTCGACTGGCGTCGCGAGGAGCTGGCGCAGATCGCCAGGCAGGCGGGGCTTGATCCGGTCGAAGATCCTTCCAACAAAGACCCGCGTTTTGACAGGGCGCGTATCCGGCAAAGTCTGGCAGGGTGCGATTGGCTGTCCGTTTCGGGGCTGGCCCAAAGCGCGCGCCATGTGGCGGATGCGCAGGCTGCGCTGGAATGGGCAAGCGAGCGCGAATGGGCTGAACAGGTTACGACAGGCGAGCAGGAACTGGCATACACCCCCTGTGCTCCGCGCGCGATCCGCTTGCTGGTTCTGGCGCGCATCCTTGGCCATTTCGGCGGATCGGCCCGGGGAGGTGAGCTGGCAAGATTGCTGGATTGCCTGGAGAGCGGGCATGGCGGCACGCTTGGCGGAGTGGTGGCGCAGCTTCGCCAAGGCCGCTGGCAGTTCCGGCGCGAGAACCCGCGAACCGATCGGACGGTGCCGAAAGGGGGTTGAACCCTCTCACGCCTGCTTGCGCGGGGCAGGGCAAGGCGGCATAGCCAGCCCATGCATGATATCAGACTGATCCGCGACAATCCCGAAGCCTTCGATGCCGGCCTGGCGCGCCGGGGTGTTGCCCCTGCCAGTGCGCAAATTCTCGAATGCGATGGCGCCAAACGCGATACCGCAACCCGGATGCAGGAAGCGCAGAACCGCCGCAACGAAGCCTCCAAAGCCATCGGTAAGGCGATGGGCCAGGGCGACCATGCCGCAGCCGAAGCGCTGAAGGCCGAAGTGGCCGAGCTGAAGCAGACCCTGCCCGCGCTGGAAGAGGAGGAGCGCAGCCTTTCTGCGCGGCTGGATGACATGCTGGCCCGCCTGCCCAATATCCCTGCCGGCGATGTGCCCGATGGCGAAGATGAGACGGCGAATGTCGAAATTGCTCGCTGGGGCACCCCGCGCGAGTTTACCTTCAAGCCGTTCGAACATGCCGATATCGGCCCTGCGCTGGGCCTCGATTTCGAGACGGGTGCGAAGATCTCCGGCGCGCGTTTCACCTTTCTCAAAGGCCAGATGGCCCGGCTGCAACGCGCGCTTGGCCAGTTCATGCTGGATCACCAGACCGGCGCCAATGGCTATAGCGAATGCGCGACCCCGCTCTTGGTGAAGGACGAGGCGGTGTTCGGCACAGGCCAGCTGCCCAAATTCGCCGATGATCTGTTTCGCACATCGCTCAGCCTGTCGGACGACGAGGCCTGGCGCGCAGTCTCGGCCACGGTCAACGACCTTCTCTCGCAGGGCTATACATTTGCCGACCAGAACGTCGCCGATGTACTGCAGGAAGCCTTTGCCCGCACCAAGAGCGGCTTTCGCGACACCGATGCGGCGCGGCGCTGGCTGATCCCCACCGCCGAGGTTTCGCTGACCAATTGCGTGCGCGAACAGATCGTCGATGGCGAACTGCCGCTGCGCCTCACCGCGCTCACCCCCTGTTTCCGTTCCGAAGCGGGCGCTGCCGGGCGCGATACGCGCGGCTATATCCGCCAGCACCAGTTCGAGAAGGTGGAGCTGGTTTCCATCTGCCGCCCGGAGGACCGGGAGACAGAGCATGAGCACATGGTCCGCTCAGCGCAGAGCGTGCTCGAAGCGCTGGGCCTGCCCTATCGCACCATGCTGCTATGCGCAGGCGATATGGGGGCGACCGCGAAAAAGACCTTCGATCTGGAAGTCTGGCTGCCGGGGCAGGGCGCATACCGCGAAATTTCCAGCATTTCGTGGTGCGGCGATTATCAGGCGCGCCGCATGAATGCGCGCTTCAGGCCCGAAGGCCAGAAAGGCACCGCCTTCCTTCACACATTGAATGGATCAGGCCTTGCGGTGGGTCGAACATTGGTGGCGATCCTCGAGAATTATCAGCAGGTCGATGGCTCGGTCGACATCCCGCCAGTGCTGCATCCCTATATGGGCGGGCTGACCCGGCTGGAAACGGTCTATGCGCCGGGCGGTGCCTGATGCGTATATTGCTGACCAATGATGATGGCATTTACGCGCCGGGCCTCAAGGTGCTGGAGGCCATTGCAAGGCATCTGAGCGACGATATATGGATCTGCGCCCCGCATGACGAACAATCGGGTGCGGGCCATTCGATGTCGCTGTCGCGCCCGGTGCGGCTGAAGGAACATGGAGAGCGGCGCTATTCGGTCAGCGGATCGCCCACCGATGCGGTGATCCTTGCGCTGCGCGAAGTGCTGCCGCAAGCGCCTGACCTTATCCTGTCCGGCGTCAATCGCGGTGCGAACCTTGCCGATGACATCACCTATTCGGGCACGGTATCGGCCGCTTTCGAAGGGGCGCTCGCCGGCGTGCGCTCCGTCGCTCTCAGCCAGGTCTATCGCCGCGAAGGCCAGGGCGACGCCATCTCCTTCGATGCTGCCGAACAATGGGGTGTGCGCGTGCTGCGGCCCCTGCTCGACATGGAATTTGCCCCCAGAACGCTGATCAATGTGAATTTTCCACCGATTTCAGCGGAGGAAGTGCGGGGGATTCGCGTGGTTCGGCAAGGATTTCATGACTATGCGCGCGGCACCGTGGTAGCGGGAACCGATCCGCGTGGGTATAGATACTATTGGTTCGGCCTGAACGGGATCGAGCATACGCCGGGGCATGACACCGATCTTGAAGCTATCGACGATGGCTTCATCGCCGTCACCCCGCTGCAGCTTGATCTGACTCATCAGGCCTCGCTGGTCGGGCTGTCGGGGAGATACGCCAAGTGAAGAGATGGACTGTTGCGCCTCTGGCTCTTGCCTGCTCGGCGCTTCTGCTGGTCGCAGCCTCCCCGGCAACGGAAACCGAACATGTCGTCGAGGAAGGCGAGACGCTGGGCGGCATCGCCAACCGTGCAGGGGTTGCGGCGAGCGTCATCGCAAAGGCCAATGATCTTGCCGAACCCTATATCGTGCGCGTCGGGCAAAAGCTGAAGATCCCGCGTGAACGCTCTGCTGCGCGGGCTGCATCGCCAGGCGCCTCGTCCGGTTCGACCTATGTTGTCGGGGAAGGCGAGACGCTGGGCGGGATCGCCAATCGCACGGGCGTTTCAGTCAGCGCCATTGCCAAGGCCAATGATCTTGCCGAGCCTTTTATTGTGCGCATCGGCCAGAAACTGACCATTCCGGGTAAAGGAAGCTCTGCGGCGACAAAGGTATCGAGTCCCGCATCGGCTGCATCGGGAAGCTATGTGGTGAAGGAAGGCGAGACGCTGGGGGGCATTGCCAACCGCACCGGCATTTCGGCCAGCGCCATCGCGCGGGCCAATGATCTCTCGGAGCCATACCATATCCGCATTGGCCAGAAGCTGGTGATACCGGGCACAAGCCGTCCGTCACCCCCCGCAGCGGCCAGCAGCGCGCGCAAGGATGACGATGGCGACGCCATTCCGCCCGGCGCCACCGAATATGTGGTGAAGGAAGGCGAGACGCTGGGCGGCATTGCCAACCGCGCCGGCGTTGCCCGCATCGTCATTGCCGAAGCCAATGGCTTGCGCGACCCTTATACGGTGCAAGCCGGGCAGAAGCTGATCATTCCGCGCCAGCGCACCCATATCGTCAAAGCGGGCGAGACCGGCTTCGACATCGCATATCAATATGGCATTTCCTACGCCAGCATTGCTCTGGCCAACGGAATTGACAGCAACGCGGCGCTCAAGCCGGGGCAAAAATTGCTGATCCCGGCGATCACCCGCAGCGCTGATCCTGCACCTGCTGCCGCTGCGCCGGTTACTGCGGCTCCGGCGGCTCCACCTGCCCGCTTCCGCTGGCCGCTTACAGGCCCCATCGCCGAAGGATTCAATTCGGGCGAAGGCGGCCAGGGCCATAATGGCATCGACATCGCCGCCGCGCAGGGCGAACCGGTCAAGGCCGCGGCCAATGGCATCGTGATCTATTCGCAATATGAAAAGAGCCGCTTCGGTAATCTCGTGATCATCGACCATGGCGACCGCTGGCACACCGCCTATGGCCACATGTCCCGCATTGCCGCGAAAAAGGGTGCGAGCGTGAGGGCTGGCGAGGTGATCGGCTATGTCGGCGCGACGGGAATCGCAACCACGCCGGAACTGCATTTCGAGGTGCGCAACCGGAACAAGCCGGTGGAGCCGCAATCGGTTATGGGGCTAAGGAATAGGCCTTCTCAGCCCATCACCCAGAAAATCGTCCCCATCGCCAGAAAGGCGATGATCGCAAACAGCCCGTCGGCCACTGCTTTGGGCGCAGGAAAGCGGCGCTTGGCGTAAATGAAATACAGCATGGGCGCGACGAATGTGAGCGCGGCGCCGCCCGACATCATGAAGTAGAGCCAGGGCTTGGCCTGCAAATTCTCTACCCGCGCGAACATGTGGCCGAGCATTGCTGAGGGCAGCAGGAAGATGACGAAGGAGCCTGCAAGGCTGCCCGCCTGCTTGACCCACCCACGCGCGAGCGTTGCGGCAGACGAGTAAGCGACATAGCCCAGCAGCGATGCCACGGCCGCTGCCGCCATCACAGCCATCCAGTTTACAGGTCCCATTCCTTACCCTTCTATTAGCCCTTCAAGCAATCGGTAGCGCCAAACCGCCCTTGGGTGTAGGGGGCGGCTCATCATGAGCGCGCAAACCCAGATTCCTCCCCAGCCCAAGGTCGGCATGGTCAGCCTTGGCTGTCCCAAGGCGCTGGTCGATTCCGAACGTATCCTGACGCGTCTCAGGGCCGATGGCTATGCGATGAGCGCGGACTATGCAGGTGCCGATGTCGTGCTGGTCAACACCTGCGGCTTTCTCGACAGCGCCAAGGAGGAAAGCCTCTTCGCCATTGGCGAGGCGATCGCGGAAAATGGCCGGGTGATCGTGACCGGCTGCATGGGCAACGAGGCCGACGCGATCCGTGCGAAGTTTCCCCAAGTGCTCGCGATCACCGGCGCGCATCAATATGAAGCGGTGGTGGAAGCCGTGCATGAGGCAGCACCTCCGGGGCAGGGGCCGTTTGTTGATCTCATCCCCCAGCCTGACGTGAAATTGACGCCGCGCCACTACAGCTATCTCAAGATTTCCGAAGGCTGCAACCATGCCTGCGCTTTCTGCATCATCCCCCAATTGCGCGGAAAGCTGGCCAGCCGCCGGGTCGATGCCTGCTTGCGCGAGGCGGAAAAGCTGGTTGCCGCGGGCACGCGCGAATTGCTGGTGATCAGCCAGGACACCTCAGCCTATGGCGTCGACACCCGTCACGAAGCGCGCGAATGGAAGGGCCGGCAGGTCCGCGCCCACATGACCGACCTCGCCCGCGAACTGGGGGCTTTGCGTAGCCCCGATGGCTTAAAGCCTTGGGTGCGGCTGCACTATGTCTATCCCTATCCCCATGTCGACGATGTGATCCCGCTGATGGCAGAGGGACTGATCACGCCTTATCTCGATATCCCGTTCCAGCATGCAGCACCTTCCGTGCTGAAGGCGATGAAGCGTCCGGCGAACGAGGCAAAAGTGCTCGAACGGCTGAAGGCATGGCGCGAAATTTGCCCGGACATCGCCATCCGTTCCAGTTTCGTGGTCGGCTTCCCCGGCGAGACGGAAGCGGATTTCCAGTATCTCCTCGAATGGCTGGTAGAAGCGCAGCTCGACCGGGTTGGCGGCTTCCGCTTCGAGCCGGTCGCAGGCGCTGCGGCCAATGATCTGCCCGACCCGGTGCCCGAAGAGGTCAAGGAAGAACGCTATGCCCGGCTTATGGAGGTGACCGAGCGGATCAGCACCGCCAAGCTTGCCGCCAAGGTGGGGCGCGCCCTTCCGGTCATCATCGACGAGGTGGGCGAAGCCGACGAGGACGGCGACATCGGAGCAACCGGAAGGTCAGAGGCGGATGCGCCGGAGATCGACGGCAATGTCTATCTGCGCAACGTCCCGGCCTCGCTCAAGCCGGGCGATGTCGTCGAAGTCGTAATCGAGGAAAGCGACGCGCACGATCTGTTCGGGGTGCTCTCCGCCTAGGGCTTGCGCGTCCGCTTGGCCACGAAGTCCTTGTGTCGGTCCCAGAAGCTTTGCCATGTCGGCCATGCGCTGGGCAGGGCGGGCGCGAACATCTCTTGCGAGTTTTCCCAGCCGGGCCAGCTGTTGAAGCCCACTTCCTGCGGGGTCTGGCGCGGGTCGCCGGTGTGGAGATAGGCCATCTGCCGCTCCTCGAACAGCCATGCGCCATCGACCCGGCGATAGCGGTCGGTGTAAACCATCAGCTGGATGATCCAGTCGTCGCCATCCTCGTGCTCGACCCGGCAATAGACGGTGCCATGGGCATGGTCCGCATCGTCCAGCTTGATTACATGACCGCAAACCTGATGCATCGAGCGGTAAAACTGGGTGAGAATGCCGTCTGAATCGAACATCGCCCTGATCCCTTCCGGCCCCAGCTGATCGGAAAAGCCGAAGCGCGTGTAATCGCAGCTGGGCGAATAGAGTGCGGCCAGCCCGTCAATGTCGCGCGCGTCGATTGCGCGGGCATAACGCACTGCGAGTTGCTGGATCGCGAGCTGCGCTTCGACTTTTTCAAGCCGTTTGGTGATCGTTTCATTCATTTCGCCCCCTTGTTGCGTCAAACGCAACACCTGTGTCCCTTTTCGCACTTGCAGCATAAGTGGCTGCGGCCCATATGGGGGGTGCCTTTCAGGCATCCTCTCCCAAAACTTTCAAGGGGGCTGGTCGCAAGACCGGCCCCTTTTTTTTCGCCCTACCCCTCGCCGGAGGGCTGATTATGCGCTCTGGCGGCGTGGCTTGCGGCAAGATAGCCGAAAGTTGCCGCCGCGCCGATGGTGGCCCCGGCGCCCGGGTAATAGCCGCCAAAGGGCGAACCGCTGCAATTGCCCGCCGCATAAAGCCCTGCGATGGGCCGCTCCTGCTCGTCCAGCACTCGGCTGTCCTGATCGGTCATCAGCCCGCCATTGGTGCCCAGATCGCCCGGCACGATGCGCGCTGCATAAAACGGCCCGGTGCTGATCGGACCGAGGCTGGGATTAGGCTTGTTGTTGGGATCGGCCCAATATTGGTCGTAATCGGTCTCGCCGCGCCCGAAATCCTCGTCGACGCCATGTGCTGCAAAGCGGTTGAACCGGGCGACTGTCCCGGCCAGTGCATCTGCGTCGAGCCCGCAGGCAGCAGCCAGCGCCTCCAGCGAGCCAGCCACTTTCATGGTGCCATTGGCGATCATGGCTTCTTGCGCCGCGCCTTTGCCCAGAACGCGGAAGATGTAGCGGTGGATGAAGCTCTCATCGAAGATCAGCCAGCATGGTTTTGTGGCGCCTCCATGAGCGCGCAGCCGGGCGCCCGATGCCATGTAGGATTCCGCCTCGTTCATGAAACGCTGGCCCTTGTTATCCACGATCAGGCTGCCGGGAAAGGCACGCTCGGACAAGGTAATTGCTGCAACGCCAGGGCCGACCGGCAGCGAAGGCTGCCACCAGGCGTGGTTCAGAAATTCGCTGCCTGCGCCGATCGCCTGGCCAGCCAGCAGCGCATCGCCCTCATCTTCGGGTGGGGAGCTGGTCCAGCTGCCATCGACATCGCCATGATATTTGAGTCTCAAATCGCGGTTGCGGGCAAAGCCGCCTGCCGCCAGAAGCACGCCTGCTGGCGCGTTGATCACTCGCTCGCCCACAGGCGTTGCAACGGTCACACCCGTCACCCGGCCATCATAGGAATTGATCGCCGTCAGCCGCGTATCGAGCAGCAAAGGCACGCCTGCATCGCGCAAGATCATCATCAGCGAGACAAGCAACGCGCGCCCGCGCGAGGCCCGGTCCTGTCCGGCGGCGCGGGTCAGCGCATCCTTGAGCACAACCCGCATCGCGGTGAGCATCGGCCTGAGACCGGTCTTGGCGCGCATGCAACCGCCCGCGTCACGCGTCAGCATGGGGGGAACCCAGACGCTCGATGTCCGCAGGCTGCCGAGCAGCGGGCCGAGCGCACGTTCGTTGACGAGGTCGCTTTCCACCGTGCGTCCCACGCTGGCGCCGTCGGTATGAGGGTAATAATCGGGATGATAGGGATTGCGCGCCCAGCGCACGCCCATTCGTTCCAGCAAGCGCATCATTTCAGGCGCTGCAGAAAGGTAGCGCTCGACCTTGGCCGCAATGCGCGGCGGGCTGGCCTCATCGCCCATCATCTGCATCACATAGCGCAGTGCCGCTTCGGCATCATCGCCATCGCCATCGGCTTCCATCAGATGATTGCTCGGGATCCACAGAACCCCGCCTGAAAGCGCGGTCGTCCCGCCCCAGACACTGGCCTTTTCGACGATCACCGGGCGCAGGCCCTGCGCCACCGCTGTCACCGCCCCGACAAGCCCGGCAGCACCGCTGCCCACTATGACGAAATTACGGTCTTCCAATAGCACGTCCATCTCTCATCCCATTTTTTGCACTATATTGCTGCCATCCGCCGGTCGCAGAAGACCCTCATCTTGCCTATACAACTTCGCTGGTGCGGGTGCGACCGTTAATTCATGCTGCAATCCCGTATCAGGTTGGAACGTTCTGGTGGAGGGGCTGGATTGGCCTAGCGTTTTGCCGCAGGATGGGTCCATGTCTATGATATTCAAATGGATCGGTGGGACGACCGCTGCCGTCGTCCTGGGCTTTGCAGGGCTGAAGATGCTGGGCATGGCCCAGACGGAATCACTGGGCGAGGCCACTTTGCGGGCAACGCAGGTCGAGGCTGTCGAATCTCCTGTCCCTGCAGCGGCTACCCCGGCAAAGCCCGCGGTGGAAAGCCCCTTTGTGATCAAGCGCATTTTGCCGATCACCGGGCCGATCAAATATGGCGAATGGCACTGGGACGATGAAGGCGTGCCTGATGGCCCTTTGCTGGTCACGGTCGACCTCGAAGCGCGGGTCATTTCAGTGTTCAAGGGGGGCTATGAAATCGGCGCTGCGGCGGTCCTGCTCGGCTTCGACGAACATCCGACCCCGCTTGGCACATTCCCGATCCTCTCAAAGAAGCGCGACAATGTCTCCAGCATCTATGGCGTGCCGATGCCCTATACGCTGCGCCTGACCCATGACGGGATCAGCATCCACAGCTCCAATGTCGAAAACGGCTATGCCAGCCATGGCTGCATAGGCACACCTGACCCGTTTGCCGCCAAACTGTTCGCCATCGCCAAGCCGGGCGACAAGGTCATCATCACACGCGGCAAAAAGGTGGGCATGGGCGACGATCTGGTCGGCTGATCCGATCCTTGGCGGCGCACACAGGGTGCGTATCTATTTCTTCTTGCAGCTGTTCAGTCCGAACAGCGAATAGAGCGGGCAATAGGTGACCACGCCTGTTACCAGCGGGACGATCCCTATCCACCCCCAGGCAGTCTTGGGGCCGACAAAGACCAGCGCGATCAGCACCAGCCCCACGATAATCCGCAACAGGCGATCCGTATTTCCGACATTGCGCATGGCTTGTCTCCTTCAGGGCGAAGATCATTCTCTCAAGGGAAAATAACCGCGCATTGACGTTAATCAAGCCACTGAAAAAATAGGATGAATGCCGCAGTCCCAAAATGGGACGATGGGCCGGTGCCAGCCCATGATGGTGGGCGCGGCAGGGATTGAACCTGCGACCCCACCCGTGTGAAGGGTGTGCTCTACCACTGAGCTACGCGCCCGCCTTCCGGGCGAGCCCGGGGCAGGGGCGCGCCTTTGCCATGCCGCGCGGCGCTTGACAAGGGCTCAGTCGAGCAGGCGGAAAAGCACGTTCCACAAGCCTGTATCCCCTGCAGCGGAGGCTGGAAGCGACGGGCCATGCATCAGTGGGCGCGGTTCAAGCGGGCAGGCAAGGCAATAGGCCTGAACCCTGGGGTTTGCGAACAGGCGGTTCATGTCGGCGAAGATGCGCGCGGCAAGGCCCTGCTCGCGCAAGGCAAGCGCTGCGACCGGGTCGAGGGCAGGCGTTTTTGCGCGGTTCAGCGACAGCGCCGTGCCATGCAAGGCCTGCCCCAGCAGGGCCTGCATCGGATCATTGTCGCCGAGATATTCGGGATGCCAATTGCCCTCTTCCAGCCCGGCCTTGCCCGCCGCCCATTCCAGCGCATCATCCAGATTGCCATATTCATCGACCAGTCCGATCTGCCGGGCAGCGCCGCCGCTCCATACCCGGCCTTGCGCGACACGGTCGATTTCTTCAGCGCTTTTGCCGCGCGTGCGGGAGACGAGGCCGATGAAACGCGCGTAATTATCCTCGACCATCTGCTGGATCATGGCACTCGATTCGGGCGAAAGCCCGCCGATAAGATCGGGCTGGCCGGACAGCGGGGTGGTCTTTACCCCGTCTGTTGTCACTCCCCATGCTGCGAGCGCGCCTTCGAAGCTGGGGATGATGCCGAACACGCCGATCGAGCCGGTGATCGTGGCGGGCTGAGCAAAGATCCGGTCGGCCGGCGTGGATACCCAATAGCCTCCGCTTGCCGCGACATTGCCCATGGATACGGCAATGGGGATGCCCCGCGCCTTTTGCCGCATGATCGCGCGGCGGATCTCCTCCGAAGCGGTAACCGAGCCGCCCGGCGAATCGACCCGGACAACCAGAGCGGCAAGGTCGTCTTCCAGCGCATCGTCGAGGATCGCGGCGATGCGATCGCCCGAGGCCACGCCCGGCCCGGCATCGCCATCCATGATATCGCCGGCAATGGTCACAACGCCGATCGCTTCGCCTTTTTGCGGGGCAGGTTTCGCGGCGAGCCATGTCGCCAGCTTAGTATGAGCGAAATTGCCGGGGCTTGAGTCCAGCATATCCTCGCCCACCAGCGAAGCGACATGCCGGCCGAAGGCGACGCGGTCGCCGATCCTGTCGACCAGCCCTGCTGCCTGCGATGCCTTGGCAAGATCGCCGCGATGGGCGGCCAGCCATGCGACGGGCTCGCGGGTCACTTCGCCCAGCCTGGCCTGCGGGCGGGATTTGGCGATATCAGCGCGCCATTCTTCCCACATCGCATTGGCAAGGGCGGCATGGTCTTCGCGCGCTTCAGGGGACATGTCGCTGCGCAGATAAGGCTCGACCGCCGATTTATAGGTGCCGACGCGGAAAATATGGGCCTTGATTTTCAGCCGGTCGAGCAGTCCGGCATAGAAGAGCTGGCTGCCGCCGGGTCCGCGTATGGCGACACCGCCCAGCGGATCGACCCAGACCTCGTCGGCATGAGCGGCAAGCAACATCGAATCGTCGGTATAGGCATTGGCGAAGGCCAGCACTTTCTTCTGGCTGGCGCGGAACCGGTCGAGTGCAGCGCCGATATCGGCCAGATGGACCTGACCTGCGCCGATGAAACGCGACAGATCGAGCACGATCAGCTTGATGCGATCGTCGCCAGCAGCGGCATCGACCGCGCGAACAAGGTCGCGGGCCTGATATTCGCCTTCGGGAAGCTGGCCGCCCAGAATGAGGTTCAGGGGATCGACCGCGCTCGCCTCTTCGACCACGAAGCCGTCGAGCTGGAGCAGCAATGCGCCCTTGTGCACCTGCCCCGGGCCCGGTCTTGCGCTGAGCGCAGCATAGAGCAGCATGAAGAACAGCAGCAGGAAAAGCAGCGCCAGCCCGTCTTTCACGGCAACGAGGAACCGCCAGAGTTTGCCTGCAAAAGCCATGATTGGGTGGAGCCTTCTTCCCGCCGTTTATCGCCTTCGTTCTAGGCGGCCCGGCGCATCAGCGCCAGCCGTATATCGCCGGATATGTGGGCAAATGCAGCGCAGCACCGGTCTTTGCGCTTGAGCGTGGGGGCATGCTGCACTAAGGGCATGGCTTTAATGACATCGGCGCACACAGATTTGGAACCGGGCCGCTATCCGGCCGGAGCTTTGGCCTTTCCGCATACCAGCCTGCTTGGCATTTCCAGCCTCGAAACGCACCAGATCCAGTTTCTGCTGGATGAGGCGGAGCAATGGGTGGAACTGAACCGCCGCCCGGCCAAGCATGAAGGAAGGCTGGAAGGGCTGACCATCATCAACGCATTCTTCGAAAATTCCACCCGCACGCTGCTGTCCTTCGAGATCGCGGGCAAGCGGCTGGGCGCCGATGTGGTCAATATGCAGGCGGCCACTTCCAGCCTGAAAAAGGGCGAGACCCTGCTTGATACGGCCTTCACATTGAACGCCATGCGCGCCGATGCCATTGTCATCCGCCATGGCAGCTCGGGCGCGGTCGCGCTGATTGCTGACAAGGTTGATTGCCCGGTGTTGAATGCGGGCGACGGGCAGCACGAACACCCGACCCAGGCGCTGCTCGATGCGCTGACCCTGCGCCATGCCCTGCGGGTGCGCGGGCAAGAGGGGTTTGCCGGTCTCACCGTCACCATTTGCGGCGATATCCTGCACAGCAGGGTCGCCCGTTCCAACATTTTGTGTCTCGGCTCGCTCGGCGCGAAAGTCCGGGTCTGCGCGCCGCCCGCGCTGATGCCCGATGCGATCGAGGCGATGGGGGCGGAGCCTTTCCACGATTTCGACGCGAGCCTTGCAGGCGCCGATGTGGTGATGATGCTGCGCCTCCAGAACGAGCGGATGCAAGGCCAGTTTGTCCCTTCGCCGCGCGAATATCGCCATCTCTACGGGCTGAGCGCCAAGCGGCTGAAACGGGCAAGCGATGGCGCGCTGGTGATGCATCCCGGCCCGATGAACCGGGGGGTGGAGATCGACAGCGAAGTGGCCGATCTTGCCGGAACCAGCCTGGTCACGGCGCAGGTGGAAATGGGCGTGGCGATCCGCATGGCGTGCCTTGACGTGCTGACCCGCCGGGCGCGCGGCGTTGCGGGCTGGCAAGCAGCGGCAGGAGGCGCGGCATGAAGCAGCAGCGCCCCTTGCTGATTTCCGGCGGCAGGCTGGTTCTGGCCGATGGCGTGCGCGAAGGCAGCCTGCGTTGCGTCGATGGCGCGATTTGCGAGCTGGGCGATGTTCCTGCGCAAGATGGCGACGAGGTGATCGATGCGAAGGGACAGCTGGTTGCGCCGGGTCTGGTCGATTTCGGGGTCTTTGCAGTCGACAAGCCTGCCTTCCATTTTGGCGGCATCACGCGGGCCGCATTGATGCCCGATCAGGCCCCGGTGCTCGACATGCCCTCGCGCGTGCAGTTCATGGCCTATAGCGGCAAGCCCGACCTCTGGGTTCACCCGCTCGCCGCAGCAACCGTGGGGCTGGAGGGCAGCGAGCTGGCCGAGCTGGCCTTGATGCGGGATGCAGGAGCGCGCGCCATAGCCACCGGGCGGCGCTGGATCGCGGATTCGGGGCTGATGCTGCGCCTGCTGCGTTATGGCGCGATGCTGGATATGGTGGTGGTGAGCCATGCCGAAGATGGCGGGCTGGCGGGCAATGCCGTTGCTACTGCTGGCGAGATGGCGACAAGGCTGGGCCTGCCCAGCGCGCCCGCCCAAGCTGAGGCACTGGCTGTGGCGCGCGATATTGCGCTGGCTGAAATGGCGGGCGCGCGGCTTCATCTGCGGCAGGTGACCACCAGGGCCGCGCTTGATCTGGTGCGCGCAGCCAGGGCGCGCGGGGTGGCGGTGACCGCGGGGGTTACGCCGGCCCATTTCATGCTGTCCGATATCGCTACTGCCGATTTCCGCACCTTTGCCCGGCTTTCGCCGCCCTTGCGTTGCGAGGCGGACAGGCGCGCGGTGATCGAAGCGATTGCCGATGGCACGATCGACGTGATCGCATCTGGCCATGATCCACGCGGGCCGGAAGACAAGCGCCTGCCCTTTGCCGATGCCGAACCCGGCATGGCGGGGGCGGAAACGCTTCTGGCGATGGTGCTGGGCATTGTCCGCGATGGGGTGATCGACCTTGCCCGCGCATGGCGGATGCTGGCGACGACCCCGGCGCAACTGCTTGGGGTGAGGGCAGGCGAACTGGCATCAGGCTATCACGCCGATATCGCGATTATCGACCCGGATCGTCCATGGATCATCGCGTCCGACCGCATGGAAGCCAGCGCCGGAAACACGCCCTTCGACCGCCAGCCTGCACAAGGCCGGGTGACAGCGCTTTACAAGGGCGGCTGGCCGATCGGCGTTTGAGCGGGGCCGACCCGGCTCCGGGCTTGCTTAGCCGATGGTGCCGGGCAGCGGATTGGCAGCGCTGTAGGTGATGCACCCGTCATTGCTGCTGCGCTTGACCTTCGAGCACATGGAAATCGCGCTCAGCCGGTCGAATCCGGCGGCCGAAACGCGCCAGTAAATGCGCCCTTTGACCTTGGCCTGGGTGAGCTTCATCTCGTGGCCGGAAAGCGATGGGTTGCGCTTGGTGTAAATGCCCCAGGCTCGGCGTGCGCCCTCTTGGGTGGAAAAGGAGCCGAGCTGGACGAAATGGCTGCCGGTGCCCACGCTTTGCGCAGGCTTGCTGCCTTGGGCCACGAAGCCATAGCGGGCGGGCAGTTTCTGCACCACCGGCTCGGAGACGAAACGCACCACATCGGCCATCACCGCACCGGGCGTTGCGCCTGAAGGCGCGCTGGTGGCAAAAGCAGCCTCGAAGCTTTGCGGCGGGGTCGTGACAGGCGCTTCATAGCGTGCAAGTTCGACCATGGGCGCGCTGCTGGCGGGTTCCTCGGAGGCAGGCAGTTCTGCGGCCAGTTCCGGGGCCAGCTTCGCAGGTTGGGCTGCAGCCACGCGCGGAGCGAGAGCCGAGGCTTCGGCGGCCAGCTGTTCCACCGGGGTGAAATTGGCAAGCGCGAGCTGGGCGGGCTGGCCCGGATCGGCAATGGTGGCAGGCACGTCGAGCAGCATGGCGACGCGCTGGCGGAAGGCGTCGGGGTGGGCGCTGTTGGCCCATTGTTCGATGCGGTCGTTGATCTGGTCGCCGGGCACGTCTTGTGCAGCCATGATCCGTGCTTCGCGCCATTGCCCGGCCAGCGCATAGGCATAGGCCAGGTTCTGGCGCACCTTGGGCGTGTTTTGCCCGCCGCGCAGCGTGTCGGTGAGGATCATCACCCCGCGATCGGCCTCTCCGGCCAGCGCATAGGCAAGGCCAAGATCGGCCGGCGCGATCACGTCGCGCCAGTCATCGAGCACGCCTCGCGCCTTTGCATGGTTACCGCTGGCGATATGAGCAAGGGCGAGGCTTAGCGCGGTGCGCGGGCTCTGGTCGCCCAGGCTCATCGCGTCGTTGAAGCTGGCGATGGCGGAGTCGAAGCGGCCCGCATCGAGATAGGCCGAACCGAGCATGGCGCGATAGGCGACATTGTGCGGCTGTGCGAGCACGGCGGCTTCGGCATTTTCAACTGCCTTGTCGGATTTCCCCTTGGCCAGCGCGGCTTCGGCCCGGCTGGCGGAAATATCGGCGCGCGGTGCGCTCTTGGCGGTGCATCCGGCGGCCAGCGTAGTGGCCATAGCCGAGGTGAGCACAAGTCCGGCAATCCGGCTGCGAGCGATGGTGCGTTTCATTCTGTTTCCCCTTCAATTCGCAATGGTCTTGCCGCGGCGATTGACCTGTGCCGCCAGCAATTCGAGTTCGGGTATTTCGTCTAGCAGGCGATCGAGTGCGCGCGTCACCAGCTGCTGAGCGCTGCGCCCCTGGATGGTGCAGGCCAGCCGCAGCTTGAGATGGCGATCTTCATCGAGCCGCAGGGTGAAGGCGGCTTTCCGGCCTTTTTCCGCTTTCGGAAGGGCTTTCCTGCCGTTTGCCGTTGCGCTCTTGCGCGGTGCGGTGCGGGCAGGTGTCGGGGCAGGCGTCGCCTCAAGCTTTTGTGCGATGATGTCCTGCTGACGCGCCACTTCGGGCTTCTTTTCAGGGCTGTGATGATGATTGTGCCTGGCCAGTTGTGCGGCCGCTTCACGGTCATCAGCTTCGGCTTCCTGCCGTGCCTCCGGATTGACCGGTTCGGGCGTCAGCGCCAGCACCTCGCCATACCGCACGGGCGCGGGGCCGGCATCCCCCATATCGTCCCAGCCCAGATCTTCGAGATGATCGTCCTGGGCAATGGCTTCGATCGCCAGACGTTGCACCTGCGGGCGCATGGCCGGGCGCGCAGCGCCCTTGCGGGCCAGCAGATGTCCGCCAAGGGAGGCAAGAGGTTTGGGTTCGCTCATCACCGGCGCCTCTTACTGCGCCATCCGGCGGCCAAAATTGCCACCGGGCCGGTTGATGCCGGGCATGGTCGAGACATTGCCGGGAGCGGCGAACACGGTGCGGCGGAAGTTCTTTTCCAGCCGGTCGTATATATAGTTCCACAGCGCCACGATTTCCTGCGAGGAACGTCCGTCGGGGTCGCATTCCATAACCGTGCGCCCGTCGATCATCGAGGCGGCAAAATCGGTGCGGTGATGCAGCGTGATCGGTGCCACGGTGCCATGTTGCGACAGGGCGACGGCGGCTTCAAATGTGATCTTGGCCTTGGGCGTAGCGCCGTTCACCACGAAGATCAGCGGTTTGCCGGCACGCTCGCACAGATCGACCGTGGCGCCCACGGCGCGCAGATCATGCGGGCTGGGACGCGTGGGAACGACGATCAGTTCGGCAACGCTGATAACGCTCTGGATGGCCATGGTGATGGCCGGAGGCGTGTCGATTACCGCCAGCTTGAAGCCCTGCTGGCGCAGGGCGGCAAGATCGCTCGCGAGGCGCGCAACGGTGGTCTGGGCAAAAGCGGGATATTCCGCCTCGCGCTCGTTCCACCAGTCGGCCAGAGAGCCTTGCGGATCGATGTCGATGAGAACCACCGGCCCTGCGCCGGCCCGTTGGGCCTGAACGGCGAGATGGCCGGAAAGGGTGGTCTTGCCCGATCCCCCTTTTTGCGATGCCAGTGCCAAGACGCGCAAAGCTATTCCCCTGATTCATAATGCATGGCCGGAAGCCAATATCCGGCTGGTCAGTTCACGGGATCGCAGATCGCCCCTAATTTTTGGTTAACACCGGCCTTGGTTCAGAAGGCGCGAAGGAGCAGGCCAGCAAAAAATGCTTTGCTAACATTGTGTTCACCATGTTGCGTCTATCACCGCAGCCTTGTGTTCACTGAACGCCGCCGGGCAGGCCGCTTGCGGCGGAACGAGAGGGATTGCGCTATGGCATTGTCTGAACGGAGCGCGTGGAAAAGGGGTGTCTGGCTGGCAGGCGCTGTTCTGGCGCTTTGCGCGCAACCGGCTGTGGTGCTGGCTGGCGAGGCAGGCGATGTGAAAGCGGGCGTGGATGCCTGGAGCGCGGGCGATTTCGCGCGTGCGGTCAAGGAATGGCAGGCAGGCGCCGACAGGGGCGACCCCGACGCGCAATTCAATCTGGGCCAGGCCTATCGTCTGGGCCGGGGCGTGCCCGCAGACATGCGCAAGGCGGAATATTATTATTCGAAGGCAGCCACGCAGGGACATATGCAGGCGGCCGACAATTACGGCCTGATCCTGTTCCAGGACGGGCGGCGCGATACGGCATTGCCTTATATCAAGGCGGCCTCGGAGCGGGGCGATCCGCGCGCGCAATATCTGCTGGGCATTGCCCATTTCAATGGCGATCTGGTGCCCAAGGACTGGGTCAGGGCCTATGCGCTGGTGTCGTTGTCGAACGGGGCGGGTCTGCCTCAGGCGGCGCCCGCGCTGGCCCAGATGGACCAGTATATCCCGCTTGACCAGCGGCAGGCTGCCACCAGCCTCGCCACCCGGTTGCAATCCCAGGCCGATGCCACCCGTGCCCGCCAGCTTGCTTCGCTTGACCTTGGCTCTACGGCAGTTGCGCCAGCCACATCCGGATTGCCGCGTGCGATTGAACCGGCAGCGATGCCCGCATCCACCGCGCCTTCTGCCGCCGCCTTGCCGCATGCGGGGCGGACCGCGGTGCTACAAGGCCCGGCCAGCGCCGGGGCCGATTATGCCCGGCCCGTCGAGCGGCATTCTCCGGCTGCCCCTATGTCCGTGCCCCCGGTTTCCCGCCCGCCAGCGCAACAGACAGCCGCCTCCGTCCCGCCAGCGCAGCAGGCAGCGGGGCAATGGCGCGTTCAGCTGGGTGCCTTTTCGGTGCGCGCCAATGCTGACCGGCTGTGGAACCAGATTGGCGGCAAGGGGCCGCTTTCGGGCAAGACCAAGATGACTGAGAATGCCGGTAATCTGACCAAGCTTTTTGCGGGCGGCTTTGCCAGCAACGCGGCGGCGGCGTCTGCCTGTGCGGCGCTCAAGGCGCAGGGTCAGGGCTGCCTGGTGGTGAAATAGGCTACTGAATTTTTCAGTTTTCAGGCCGAGGGATGCGCTTGCCCTTGGTCCGGCTGGTGAGATGAAAGCGGCGGCAGCGGTCGCAGCGATAGCTTCGCAGAACAAATCCGGTCGTCTGTGCGGCAGCGAAGGCTTCCTTTTCTGCGTCGAACGCCCGCTTGCGTTTGCAGATGCCCAGCCGCGTGCGCATCCTGCCTCTCAATCCTTGGCGTAGGGGTTCTTCGCGCTGCGCAAGGTGAGCCGCACCGGCACCGAGCCGAAGCCCAGCTCGCGCCTGATCCCGTTCACCAGATAGCGGCGGTAGCTTTCCGGCAGGGAATCGAGCCGCGTGCCGAAGACCACGAAGCTGGGCGGGCGGGTCTTGATCTGGGTGATATAGCGCAGCTTGATCCGCTTGCCGCCGGGCGCGGGCGGCGGATTGGCGGACAGCGCATCGTCGAACCAGCGGTTCAGGCCGGAGGTCGGCACCCGCTTCGACCAGGTCTCGCGCAGGTCGAAAGCGGCGGAGAGCAGATTGTCGACACCCTTGCCGGTGCGCGCCGAAACCGCGATCAGCGGGATACCGCGCACCTGCGCCAGCCCATCATCCAATGCTGCGCGGATGCCGGAAAACAGGCCTGAAGGATCTTGTGCCACATCCCATTTGTTGATCGCGACGATCAGCGCGCGGCCTTCTTCCAGCACCAGACTGGCGATTTTCAGGTCCTGATGCTCCAGCCCCTTGGTCGCATCGAGCAGCAACACCACCACTTCGGCGAAATCGACCGCATGGCGCGCATCGGCCACCGAGAGCTTTTCCAGCTTGTCGACCACGCGGGCCTTCTTGCGCATGCCTGCGGTGTCGATCAGACGCACGGGCCGTGTCTCGCCGGTCGAATAATCGGTCCATTGCCAGTCCACCGCGATCGAATCTCGGGTGATGCCTGCTTCCGGCCCGGTCAGCAGCCGGTCCTCGCCCAGCATTTTGTTGATGAGGGTCGACTTGCCGGCATTGGGCCGCCCGACGATAGCGAGCTTGAGCGGTCCGCCGGTTTCGTCTTCTTCGTCGCCTTCATCCTCAACCCGCTGCTTGCCTTCGATAAGCGGCAGCAGGGCCCCGAACAATTCGCCCAGCCCTTCGCCATGTTCGGCGGAAGAGGGCACCGGATCGCCAAAGCCCAGCGCACAGCTG
>CAZWEY010000009.1:0-27886 GCA_964632055.1 uncultured Sphingomonadaceae bacterium | reverse complement strand
CCGCAAATACGACCCCGTCGCACGCAAGCATGTCGAGTTCAAGGAAGCCAAGATCAAGTAAGCCGGATCACGCAGGCTGTGAGTTCAGCGCCCGTTCAACGCCACCGCGCCAGAACCTCGGGCATGAGCCGCTTGATCACACGCAAATTATCGAGGGCGGGGCTGGCCAGTCTCGCCCTTTTCCTTGTCGGCGCTCCGGCAGCAGCCATTACCGCGGACGAGCCAGCCACCGCGCCTGCTTCCGGCGATCTCGACAAGGCGGTCGGCGCATTGCGGGCGATTTCCACCATGCGCGCCGATTTCATCCAGACCGATCGCAATGGCCAGCGGATCAGCGGCGTTCTGACCCTGAAGCGCCCGGGCAAGATCCGTTTCCAATATGAAAAAAGCGTGCCGATGCTGATCGTGTCGGACGGGCGCGCGCTGACCATGATCGATTACGAAGTCCGCCAGGTCCAGCGCTGGCCGATCAGGAATTCGCCTCTGGGCGTCCTGCTCGACCCCACCCGCGATATCGCGCGCTATGGCAAGCTGCTGCCGACCCAGCATGACGATGTCGTCAGCATCGAGGTCCGCGACCCCAAGCGGCCCGAATATGGCACCATCACCATGATTTTCGTGCGCGATGCAGGCGCACCGGGCGGGCTGGAGCTGACCAGCTGGGTGGCTCTCGATTCGCAGAACAAGCGGACCACGGTCCGCCTTTCAGGCCAGAAATACGGGCTGGATGTGCCGGACAGCGCCTTCAAATACACCGACCCACGCAAAAGCGCCCGGCCTGGCGGACGATAAGTGCCTGAGGGGCCAGCCTGTTCTCTGGCAGCGGCAAAATGAACAATCGCGTTCATCACCCAGAAAGCCAGCGACTCATAAAACAAGGACAGCACGAAGGCGAAGGCGGGTTTCCCCCCTGTTGTCCTGCCTCTCCCCAAGGCCTTTGTGCCAGCGTGACGAACGCTCGAAGGAACCCTCGTCCCATTGCCCCCCGGGACGAGGGTTTACTTTTGCCCGGCTTGCCCCTGCAAAGATTGCGCAGCCGCCCCGCTCCCCCTAAACGCATGGCCCATGATCAAGATCGCCTCCTGGAACATCAATTCCGTCCGCTTGCGGATCGGACTGGTCGAGCGTTTCCTGAGAGAGGAATCGCCCGACATTTTGTGCCTGCAGGAAATCAAGACCGTCGAGCCGCTGTTTCCCTATGAAGCCTTCCATGCGCTGGGTTACAAATATTGCGCAGTCCATGGACAGAAAGGCTATCATGGCGTGGCCACGGTCAGCCGCCTGCCGATCCAGGAGTTTTCCCGCCACGACTGGCAGGCCAATGGCGAGGCGCGCCATGTCGGCGTCGAAGTGCCCGATGCAGGCGGGCTGGTGATCGAGAATGTCTATATCCCTGCCGGTGGCGACATTCCCGACCGCGAACAGAACGCCAAATTCGGCCAGAAGCTCGATTTCCTCGAACGGATGACGCGCTGGGCCGGGAAAATCGACCGGCCAACCATCATCACCGGCGATTTCAACATCGCACCGCTCGAATGCGATGTGTGGAATCACAAGCAATTGCTGAAAGTAGTCAGCCACACACCGATCGAGGTGGAGGCGCTGGCCCGTTTGCGCGATGCGCATGGCTGGGCCGACATTGGCCGCCAGCTGATCCCGGCGCCCGAACGCTATTACAGCTGGTGGAGCTATCGCGCGAAAGACTGGAAAGCGGGCGATCGCGGGCGCAGGCTTGATCATATGTGGTCCTCGCCAGAACTCGCCCGCCATGCCGCAAGCCACAAGGTGGTGGAACAGACGCGCGACTGGGAACAACCGTCCGACCATGTTCCGCTGGTGACGGAGTTCGATCTCTGAGCATTCCCGCACCTTCCCCTGCAAGACGCGTCGCGCAGGCGATCGACGCGCTGCGCCATGGCTGGCCCATCGCCTTTGCCGGCGGCCCGGTTCTGCTGCCGGTGGAAACCGCGATTGCCACTGGCGCCTCCTCCGGCTGCATGCTCATCTCGGCTGCGCGTGCCGCCACCCTCAAGCTTGCCAATCAGCGCGAAGCGGCAGAGCCCCATGCGCCCGTGCTGATCCATGGAACGGAGCCTTTCAACCTTGCGCTGGCCCGGCCGATTGCGGACCCGGCGCTCGACCTCAATTCCCCGTTCAAAGGACCGTTCAAGGCAGACCTGCTGGGCTGGCGCGATGAGGCCGTCGCGGCCATGGAGCTGGCCCGGATAGCCGGTATCCTGCCCGCCTTTCTCGTCGATGCCGAACAGGCGGGCGAGCCTGTCCCGATTGAAGCCACAGATCTTGCCGCATGGGCCGCGCCGCAGCGGCTCATCGTCGCCTCGCGCGCGCGGCTGCCGGTAGAGGCGACAGAAGACGCCGAAATCGTTGCCTTCCGCAGCACTGACGACACGCGCGAACATATAGCGCTGGTGATCGGCAGGCAGGACAGCGACAGACCGCCGCTGGTTCGGCTCCATTCCGAATGCCTGACCGGCGACATCCTTGGCAGCCTCAAATGCGATTGCGGCCCGCAACTGAACGCCGCGCTCCGCGCCATGGCCGCAGAGTCAGATGCAGGAGGCTGGGGCGTTCTGCTTTATCTGAGGCAGGAAGGTCGGGGCATCGGCCTTATCAACAAGATGCGGGCCTACCGCCTTCAGGATCAGGGTTTCGACACGGTGGATGCCAACCGCCGGCTGGGCTTGCCCGACGAAGCGCGGGATTTTCCGGTGGCGGCACGCATGCTGGAATTGCTCGGCGTCCATGCGATCCGCTTGATGACCAACAACCCGGCCAAGGTTGCCTCGCTGGAAAAAGCCGGGGTGAACGTGGCCGAGCGGGTGCCGCATCAATTGCCGCCCAACCCGCATAATGCGCGCTATCTCGATACCAAACGCGACCGCGCCGGACATTTGCTGAAATAGCGGGGCCGAAGCCGGAGCCGGAGCTTAGTGCACGAAGCGCGCCACGACATCCCTGTAGGAGCGCGAAACCTTCACCTGGGCGCCCGATTCCAGCACCAGGAAACATTCGCCATTGGTGTGCGGCTTCACTTGCCGGACAAGGTCGAGATTGACGATGGTGGAACGGTGCACCCGCTGGAACACGCGCGGATCGAGCCGGCGTTCGAGATCCTTCATCGTCTCACGCAGGATCAGCGAATTATCGCCGGTATAGATGCACATATAATCGCCAGCGGCCTCGATATGCTCGATCTTGTCGACATCGACGCGGAAGATCTGGCCGCGATCCTTGACGTTGATGAGCTTTTCATAGCGGGCAGCGCTTTCTTCGTCCTCTGACAGGCCATCCACCGCATCTGGTGCCACTTCGGCCAGAACTTCCTTGAGCTTTTCCGCCTCTTCGGCCGATCGCTTCTCGGCCAGCCGGGTGCGCACCCGGTCCATGGTGTCGGCCAGCTTGTCCTGATCGACCGGCTTCATCAGATAATTGACCGCATTGGCTTCGAAAGCGCGGATCGCGTGTTCCTGATAGGCGGTGACAAAGACGAACAGCGGCGGATCGATCTCCATCACCCCCTTGACCACGGAAAAACCGTCAAACCCGGGCATCTGGATGTCCAGAAAGACGAGATCGGGCTTCTCGGTCTTGATCTTGCGGATCGCCTCGCGCCCATTGGCGCAGGTGTCGATGATTTCCACATCGCCAAAGGCTTCAAGCCTCAGCTGAAGGCCCTGAATGGCGAGTTTCTCGTCATCTACGAGAATGGTGCGAATGGTCATGCGTTGGATTCCAGTCGGCGCGGCCCCTGCCGCGTTTCATCAAAGGGGATGACGTTTTTCGGCGTTGTCTCCTTCTGCCGCTCACCTTCTTCATGCGGTATTTCGATGATGACGGTGAAGCCCCCCTGTGCCGGCGTGCGAATCTCGAAATTGTGGTTGTCTCCATAGGCCTGAGACAACCTGTCGCGGATATTGGCAAGCCCCACTCCAGTCGAGACGGGCTCGGCACGGGACAAGCCCCCGTCAGACATGCGCGCCTCGCTTTGCTGGTCTTGTGCACCGGGTCCGCTATCGGCCACAGTGATCCGCAACATGGATCCCGCGATCTGGGCGATGATGCGGATCTGGGCCCCTTCTTCAAGCTGAGACACTGCATATTTGATCGCATTTTCGACCAATGGCTGAAGCAGAAGCGAAGGAAGCAGGGCATTGGCAGCCGCGGGATCGATCCGGAAATCGGTGCGCAGACGCTCCTCGAAGCGCATTCGTTCGATGTCGAGATAGAGCTTCAGTGTCTCCACCTCCTCGACCACGGTCACCTTGCCTCCCGCCTCGTTGATCAGTGTGTGGCGAAGGAAAGAAGACAAGCGGGCAAGCATGGCGTTCGCCTGCTCGGTCTGCTTGAGCAGGACCAGAGTGGAAATGGAATTGAGCGTGTTGAAAAGGAAATGCGGGTTGAGCTGATAGCGCAGCATCGCCAGTTGCGCGCTGGTAGCCTGCGCCTCCAGTCGCGAGAGCTGGTCGGCCTGTTCTTCGACCTGGAGGAAGAAATTGATCGCGTAATATAATGCCGACCATGCTCCCAGCAAGGTGAGGTCGATATAGAACACGCCGATGAACAGCTGTGCGAAACCGGCTGTTCCCCCGGTTTGATAGAGACTGATGACCCAGCCGTTGATGAAGGCCGAAACGCTGACCGCCAGTGCCAGCGCCAGAGCCGTTAACCCCCAGGTGACCAGCGGCCTGCGACTGATCAGCTGGCGATAGACCACCGACAGGATCAGGCTGATCGAAAATCCGGTGATCGTGGCGATCACCACCAGGACCATGAAGGAGAGCGGCTTTTCGTTGGCGGCGCTGGTCATCGCGCGCAGCACCATGGCCCCGCCCCATCCCGCACTCTGCAATTGCCAGAAGGCGCGGTTCTTGTTGGCGAAAAAAGGTGAAGGGCGGAACGGCAGCACGGCCATGGCCCCTTTCTAGCCGATCTTTCGCCCGGAGTTTAGCAAAATCAGCGCCTCTCGCCGGTCTGGATTTCCGGAATGAAATGCTTTGACCAGTCCGCCAGGCCTGTGGCGAGAACATGGGCGCGCATCCGTCTGATTTCCGATGCGATTGTCTCGCGGCGCTCGACCCAACCTTCATGGGTGGGCGCGCGCAACCGGGCCGGGTCGACACGCCTGCGCCAGATCTCGGCCGAGCGAAGGGCAATGTCGGGGTCGTATCCGGCATTGAACAGCAGCCATACCGAAAGCCTGTCGGCCTCGCGCTCTGTGGCACGCACATTGCTCCAGCTGCGTCCGATCCGATCCAGCAGGGCGCCATGATGCAACAGATTATGCGCCAGTTCATGCGCCACGATCACACCATAATCATCATCGGACAGGGCATGGCCCCGCTCAGAGGCCCGGACAAGCTGCTGGCCGATCTTCTGGCCGATCTGCACACGGTCGCCATCGGCCTGTGCCATGGCTCGCCCTGTCAGAACCTCGAAACGCGAAGGACAGGCAGAGACCCCGGCTAGCTCGATTTCGCGCAAATCCCTGCCGGCTGTGCGCAAGCGCAACAGCACTTTTCCTCGCAGCCCCAATGCCCCCGCAATCATCTTGTGCAACGCGTCCAGCCGGCGGTGATCGCCCGGCCCGGCTACCGGCAGGGCAGTCGGCACGCCTTCGATCGCCAGCAGCTCGTCATTGGGCCTGAGACCTGCATCGCTGGCGGGCGAGCCTTCCGCGACCGCCTGGACCGCAATATCGCCCTCGATCCCCATGGCGCGCCGCACTGCGCCGGGCGCATCGTATGCCATCACATCCTGCAACAGCAAGCCGGTTTCAGCTCGGGCACCTCTGCACCACCGCGCATTGCCGGTAACCAGTCGCCAGCCCGTATTCTGCAGGCGAGCGTCTTCCAGCTGGAGCGCGGCGACCGCAGTGCCGATACCCGCCCCTGCACGGTCTTCTGCACTGGCTGGCGGGCCGGAAAATATCAGGAGGCCTGCCGCAAGGACTGCCGCCTGCCTGAAATTCACTGTGGCTGACCTGATGCCAGGGCCTCTGCCAGAGCCTCCCGGCCCACAGCGCCTGCAAAGACCTTCTCTCCAGCCACCCAGCTCGGCGTGCCACTGAAGCCAAGAGTTTCCGCCATGGCCATGGTCCGGGCCAGCTCTTTCTCGGCCTTGCCAGCACGCACAAAGGCTTCGGCCCGTTTCATGTCCAGACCCGCAGACCTGGCCGCGGCAGTGATGACTTGCGCACTGGGCCGGCCTTGCGCGAACATTGCCTTGTGAAAGGCGGCAAACTTGCCCTGCTCGGCGGCGGCGAGTGCCAGTCGGGCAGCGTCTTCGCTTTCAGGTGAAAGGATCGGAAATTCGCGTATCACCACCTTCAGATCGGGGTCCGCAGCGATCAGAGCCTCCACTTCGGCCACGCTCTGACGGCAATAACCGCAGGCATAATCGCTGAATTCGACCAGTATTCTGGTGCCCTTGGGGTTGCCCAGCACTGCGCCAGGGAAAGGCTGCATCACCTCCTCGCGCATCGGCGCAAGGCGCGCTGCCATGTCCTTCTGCTGCAAGCGGTTCATCGCTTCGGGCAGGATTTCGGGATGTTCCAGCAGATAGGCATGGGCGTTCTGGCCCGCAGCCTCCTTGCCCCAGGGGGTCCATTGCGCGGCAAAGCCACCAAGGAAGCCCAGTGCTGCAGCGCCAAGCGCAAGAGCGACGAGGAAGGATGGACGCGACGATGGCGCGGAATTCTTGACCATGGCTCTGGCTAGTTCTTCTTCTTTTGGCGTTCAAGCTCCGCGCGCGCCTGAAAGGCGATGTCTTGTGCACGAAGCCAGTCTGGTGTGCCCTCTTCCAGCCCGGCCAGAGCGGATTGTGCGCTGCTCTGCGCCTCGCGCCAGTTATGGTTCAGCGCCTGCTGCTCGGCACTGGCCAGCCGCGCACGCACCATGTCGCCCTCGGCGGAATAGATCACGCCGAGCTGATACCACGCAAAGGGGTTGTCGCGGTCCAGCGCGACTGCGGCCCGCAAGACCCGGATGGCTTCCTGGTGATAGGCGGGGTTTTCCGTCGCGATCAGCGCATGGCCCAGGATCGAGGCAATGAGCGGCGTGTTCCCGGTCAGCCGGTTGGCCTCCCGCAAGGCCGAGAGCGCCTGATCCGGGCGGCCAGATTCGAGCAGAATCTGCCCTTTCAATTCGAGGAAATAAGGATCGCGAGGGTTCGAAGCAATCAGCGCATCGGCCTCGACCAGCGCCTTATCCTTGAAGGCGTCCTTGTGATAGGCATAGGCTCTGGCATAGCGCGCAGCGACCGATGTGTCAGTGGTCGGATAGGCGGCAAGGGTCGCCTCGGAGCGGGCCAGATAGCCATAGAGCTTGGCCCTTACCCGTTCGAAGCGGGCCTGCAGTTGAGGGTCGTCAGGCCTGTTCCAGGCCGGATCCTGCTTGTAGACCTGCTCCAGCGCGGCGATGCGGTCCCCGCTCAGAGGGTGCGTGCGCATGAAGCCTGCCTCGTCGTCCTGGCTGTAGCCATGGCGAAATTCCTCGGCCAGAAGCTTGCCGAAAAAGGCCAGTGACCCCCGCCCCGATATGCCTGCCTTGGCCAGAAAACTGGCGCCAGCCGCATCCGCGCTCGATTCCTGAACCCTGGTGAAAGCGAGAAACTTGCCCATTGCAGCCTGCTGACCAGCCGCGATGACGCCCATCGCCGCATCGCCCGCGCCAGCCGCCGCCGCCGCCACACCCAGCACCAGCGAAAGGATTGTGATATGCGTGGCAGCCGCAGCACCTTCATCGAAGCGGATGATATGACCACCGGTGATATGGCCCAGTTCATGCGCGATGACGCCTTGCACCTCATTGGCAGTGCTGGCGGCGTTGATCAGGCCACTGTGGATATAGATCGCCTGGCCGCCGGCGACGAAGGCGTTGATGGAGGGATCATTGATCAGAATGATGTCGACATTGCCCGGCTCCAGCCCTGCTGCTTCGACCAGCGGAGCAGCCATTTCCTGAAGCAAGGCTTCGGTTTCCGTATCGCGCAGCACCGATTGCGCGGCCGCAGGTTGAGCCAGAAGCCCGACCATGGCGAAGAAGGCAAGGCAACGCGCAAAAAAGCGACCACAAGCATGCATATGGTCAGCTATCATCTTTCTGGCTGAACGGGAACTGAAGCCCTGCGACAAGGAGCAGGCCGCTTAGCCCAGCATCGGATGTTCGCCATCGCCGCGCAGGCGGGTGAGCAGCAGGCTGCTGATCCTCCAGCGACCATCGGCTTCGCGGCGATAGGTCTCATGATAATGGCCATAGGCCATGAGGCAGCGGCGGCCATTGTCGATATAATCGAACAACGGCCAGATGGCCTTGCCCTCGTCCCCGGAAAGAATATCGATGATCGGGGCATGGCCATGATGGACCGTGCGCCAGTCGGCCAGTGCAACCGAAATCATATCGGCAAAGGCGCGGCCGCCCTTCGTCACATTGGGATCGCCTGCCGCCAGTGCTTCTTCGACAGGGGGAAGCTTAGGGACCGGCTTGTTTTCGGCAAACAATGCCTCGGGGCGCATGTCGAACACGCAATCATCCGTGAAACAATCGCCAAAGCCCTGCCAGTCCTTGGTGTCCAGCGTGTACCAGTAGGTTGCCTTGGTCTTCTTGATCTCTTCGATCGCCAGCAGTTTTTGCACCGGGTCCATCGCGCTCTCCTCAGCCCGGTCTGCCTCCCTCCATGGATCACCGTATCTTAAAGTACGGCCAGCAAACCGATTGTGAGAGCAGGTCTAGGCGGTGCAGACAGATTTCACAATGGCTGCTCTGGGGCCTCACTCTGGCCCCCGCTCAGCTATCAAGCTTGCGCGCGGCTTTTGCCAGCAGGGCTTTGTCCTCGCGCACTTCTCCCAGCATGGCGACGCTGCCATCTCCCATGCGGCGGATCAGGACCAGCGCAAATTCCTCGCCATCCGGAGCTATGGCGTCGATTGGCTGCACCTCGATGCAACGCAGCTTTCTGGCAAGCTTTTCCGAACTCTTCGGGGTCTTGGTCGCCTTGCCGCTTTCCTCGCGGCGCAGGCGCCGCTCGGTGGCGACCAGCGCCTTCAGGCCGCCTTCGGACTCTGCCAGCAGTCCTGCCAGTTCACCCCGCGCCAGGCCAAGCCTTTGCGCATGGCCAAGCGCGGCGGCATATTCGGCCAGCCGGGTCTTGTCGTAATCTGCGCCGAATACGAGCTTCACCACCGGGGTCATCGGTGCGCGGGCCTGCGGGGCGATCCCGCAATCGGCCAGAAGCTCGGCATAATCGGCCGGGTGATCGCAGCTGGCCAGATAGAAATCATAGGCCCGGCCGATCGCGGCATAGAGCGAGTGGCGGGTGCGGTCTTCGCCACGTACAGCCTCTTCGGCCAGTTCACGGGCACAGACCAGCCAGTCGGCCAATCCCATATTCTCTTCGTCAAGTCCCGCAAATCCGTCGAATTCGGCACTTCCGCCAAGTTCAACGGGGTCAAGCGCCTGTGCGCCATCATTCTCCATCAAGCCCGCCCCGGCCATGCCGAAATAGGGCCCCGGTCGGCGCGACGAACGGGCTGCTTCGATGCCGTTGCGGATGAAGGCGCCCAGATCGAGCACCCCGTCTTCGTCCACCTCGCTGTCGGGCTGCCGGCTATTGGCCATCGGGCCTTCTACCCAGTCCTCGAGAGTGGCCGGTTCGCGCGAAGTCGGCTCCAAGGGGTCCGGCTCGGAGCGCCCGTCAAAATTCTCTTTCGGCTCCGCCCTGACCTGTTCCTGCATGGCCTCGTCGAATTCGGCCAGAAGGCGCGCGGTCGTCTGCGGGTCGGCCAGTTCCTTCCAGTTGATCACGCCATAGACGAAATCGATCGTGTCGTCGTCGCTCGAAAAGGGCAGCAAAATGCCTCGATAGAGCACGGTCTGCGATTGCAGATTGAGAAATTCGGCTTCGAATCCGATCGGCGCCTGATTGGCGAGAATCTGCATGTAATGATCGGTGATGCGCGACAGCAGCGAACGGCTGGGAACATCGGACAGATGCGTAATCTCTACGTCGGCTCCGCATTCCTGGGCCAGCTTCTCACCCAGAAAGCTGATGCCGGGGTTTTCGATTCCCGAGGTGAAATCGAGCAATACGCTGAAGGGGCCGAAATCAGGCAAATTGTCAGGATCGAGATCCTCGATCGAGGGAAAACTGCGATCGCCCAGCAGGCTGGTCCAGAAATTATAGGCGCGCACCTGCATGCGGCGCTCGTCCTGGCCGACCGGCGAAGGCGGCGCTTCGGGCGCGATCAGGTCTTCGTCGGGTTCGTAATCCTCGAACCCGCCGCCAAAACCGGCACCGTCTGTGTAATTTCCCCTAGGATTGTCCATTGCGGCCAAGGCCCCCTGTTCGGATTTACCGAAGCTTTTGCCTTACCATGGTAAACATCCCGTAAATCGCAGGCCCTCGGCGCTGCGCACGTTGGCTGCCGATGGAGAACGCGAAAGGTAGCGCTCAGGCCGGGCTGAGCCGGGACAGGCCGCGATCCGTTCCGCACAAGCGGTCCCAGAAGCGAAAATAGAGGCCGAAATTGCAGCCATAGGACTGATGGTGGCGATGATGATGGCTGGCAGTGATCAGCCATGCGCCAGCCCGCGATTGCACCAACCGCGCGGGGAAGATTTCCCACCCCATGTGATTGGTCACCCCCATCACGGTCATCACCATCAGGACAACCCCCAGCATCGCGGCATGGATCGGCACGAGAAAGACCAGCACAGGGATCACCACAGCTCCTGTCACGGCCTCGAGCGGGTGGAAACTCATCGCCGCCCATGCGGTTGGCGGGTGGCTGGCATGATGGACGGCATGGGCGGCGCGAAAAAGCCTGGGCATGTGCATCGCACGGTGAGTCCAGTAGAACCAGGCATCATGCAGAAGGAGATATACGAGAACCGAAAGCGGGTGATACCACAGCGGCATGGCTTCCCATTGCATGGTGATCCGGGTCCAGCCGTGCGCCTGCCAGCCCCATGCGACAATGCCCGCAGGCACGCCATAGATCGCAGCCGATAGCAGCGACCAGCCCAGTTCGCGGCGGATCTGCCTGTCGAGACCTGTATAAAGGCCGGGATGCATCCTGCCGGTCAGCCATGCGAAAAAGCCGCTGGACGCCAGATAGCGCAGTCCGACAATCAGGCTCATCGCCAGAGCCGAGGACGCAATGGCAACCGCCCCTTGGATCATGAAAACTTCCACGCGAACCCGTTGTCCAGACCGCCGATCTGGAACGCAAAGCCTTTCGCGTCAAGCGCCTGTCAGGCCGAACGGCGCGGCCCCATCTCGCCGATCTCGGGCAGCAACGCCAGCAAGGCTTCGCGCGCCGCGCAATATTCGCGCCACAAGGCGAGAGCCGGCACACGCGCATCTGCGCCGCGCGCACTGACCGCCAGCAATGCGGCAAGGCCAGGCTCCATCATGGCCATAAGGTCTTCGATGGAGCGTTCGGCAATCATGCGCCGATGCTGATCAGCCTCACGAAACAGAGCCGGAAAATGGCGGGTCAGTGGATGATTAACGCCAAAATCAACGCCAGCAAGCAGCGCCAATGCCTTGCCTGCATCCTGCAAGGCAGCCCACCGCATGCTGACCGCATTGCCCTGCGCCTGTCCGAACACTGGGCGGGCAGGCAAGGCCTTCGCAGAAGCGGGAGCAAGGGGTGTCTGCGCGTTCATCACAGGCCGACATAAACATGGCTGCTTGCCAAATCGCTAATGGGCCGGCGCTCATGCAGCGCAGGCCCGCACAGAACATCGCAAAAGCTCTGGCGCAGCACGCTTGCCACTGCTAACGCGCCAGCCACGCACCCATAGCTCAGCTGGATAGAGCGCTGCCCTCCGAAGGCAGTGAATGCTTGGGTCTGCGATCCCCAAAAATCTCAGAAATACTAATAAAACCAACGGTTTGGTGTTTTAACAAATGGCCCATCGGGGTCAAATCTGGTGATTTTGGCCATATACAAAACCTTTACAAAAACGACCTCAAACGAGGCCCCTTCTGCCGTTTCCGACGGGCCACCAACGAGATATAAAGAGCCTTGCCCGCCGATTATCGGCTGGCCTTTGCGGAGCCGCTTTGCTAGTGGCTCCGCAACGCACCCATAGCTCAGCTGGATAGAGTGTCGCCCTCCGAAGGCGAAGGTCGCAGGTTCGAATCCTGCTGGGTGCGCCATCCATCCCCTTCAAAACAAATAAAAAATCTGCCGGATGGATTGGCCGTTTAGGCCGAATCAGCACCCCAAAAATCCTTTACAAAAACGTTTCCTTTCCCGTTCGGCGGATTAGATTGGCCATCGAAATGGACAATGTGATCGAACTAAACGAGGAACGTCATGACGTTCGTGGGGATGGCAGGATCATCCTCTACAAGCGTGAGGGGCTGAAAAACCCCAAGTGGCAGGCTCGTATCAGGGTTCCCAATGCCACCGGCTACAAGATCGTCACCACCAAGACCGACAATCTGAGGGAAGCCCAGCGGTTTGCCGAAAACCTGTACGAAGACCTCTATATCCATGTGAAGGCTGGTGGTTCGGTCCAGTCCAAGACCTTCAAACAGGTCTTCGAGGAGTGGAAGAAGCACGTTTCCACGATGGGAACCCATCGTGGTGGGTCGTGGGATTCGACCATCGACCGGGTGGAAATCTATGCCCTCAAATTCTTCGGTCCGAAGAAGGTCGACGGCATCGGCCCTACCGACTTCACCGACTTCTGGGCTTGGCGGAAATCCAACTTCAACCGGAAGGTTCCCTCCAATGGGACGCTGAGGCGGGAGCGGACCTGCCTCCTCCCTGTGTTCAAGTTTGCCCTGTCACGGGGCTACATTCAGGCAATGCCGGATACCGACCCGCCCAAGGCAGCGGTTGAGCGGCGGCCAACCTTCACACAGGACGAGTGGCGGACGATCTACACCAAGGCTCGGGCTTGGGTGAAGGAAGGGGAATCGCTGGCAACCCATCGGCATCGGTTCATGACCCAGCAGTATATCTTGGTCCTTGCCAACACCGGCCTTCGGGTTGGGGAGCTTCGTGGTCTGCGGTGGAGCGATCTTCGGACGGTCAAGACCACCGATGGCACCCGCCTCGTTGGTGAGGTCCGTGGCAAAACCGGCATCCGTGAGGTCGTTTTCCAAGACGGTGCCGAGGACTACATCAAGCGGGTCTATGACTACCGGATGGAGGAACTGGACAAGGCCCCCGATGCCGATGAGGTCATCTTCTGCCACAAGCACGGGACACCCATCCATACAATGAAGACGGCCTTCATCTCGCTGCTCAAGTTCGCCGATGTGCCGATCAAGCGGAATGGCGGGTCACGGACGATCTACTCGTTGCGGCATTTCTACGCCACGATGCGGCTTAGCCACGACACCAGCCCGTTCCTGTTGGCCAAGCAGATGGGAACCTCGGTCGAAATGCTGGAAAAGTTCTACGGCCAGACGGTGTCGTCCGAACTGGCGGCCCAGATCACCAAGGGCAACCAGACCAGCAGCGCCAAGGCCAAGGCATATCCGTTCGAGTGATCAGACGGAGGGCCATCGCTGTATTTTCGCTTGTCGTTCCGTAATGGCCATTACCAAAATTTCTTGAATCCCCACTTCTTCTGAAAATCTTGATCCAGTCCTTCTTTCTCGTAACGCCGCTCAGAAGGTTCGCTAATATTTTTCCTAAATTCCGGCCAGTTATCTGATATCTTTTTCCTATCTATTATTGCCAAATTTCCCAAATGGGCGATTGCGTAATGCCTAAGCAAATGCCTAAGTTCTGTGTCGTTCAGTTTCATGTAAATAAGTGGAAAACTGTCAATGTTACCAGATAGCTCCTTTCTCAAATCATCTTTATCTTTGGAATTCGTTCTTCCAAAATGCTGAAGAAAAACTCTAAGTTTTTCGTACGATCCATAGTCAAGCAGGTATTCATTATCGTCTGGCCTGTAAAATTCTATGACTCTTTCATTTTCGTCTCTCAACCCCCAACACCTTAAGTTCCAGTCTGTGCTTTTCTTCATTTGTAAGACCTTATATATTTTTGAAGAGAAATCATAATTTAATGCTTTACAGATCTTATGGCAGTTTAAGCTGGGCGTTCATCAGCGACACGTGCCAAATTTAGCCAGTTAAGGAAATTCTGACCGAGAAGGGTAATCTGAACCGTGCGCGGCGCCTGATCTTCAATCGAGCCAACAGTATCGAATCATGCCCCCTCCTGCCCCATAGGCTTGGATAGGAACATGATCAGACCCTACGAGGCAAGCCGCTGAACTATATTAGGTCCACCACCCGCTTCCTCGCTTCACTGTCTCCCTCGATATATCGCTGGGTCGTTTGGAGCGAGGAGTGTCCGGCCAGATGCTGAACGTCCCGGAGCGATCCACCCACGGTCGAAATCTTCCGGGCGGCATTGGTGATGAAGGTCCGCCGCCCGCTATGGGATGAGCAACCGATCAACCCCAGGTCACGGTACCACCGCTGGAACAGGTTCACGATGGCTTGGGCCGATGTGGCCTTGGCCCGTTCGGTCTGGATCACATGGTCGCCGGGTTCGAAGAATCTCGGGTTGTCGTTGTCCTGCTCGAACAGTTCGACCAGCGAGGCCTTCAATTGCCGATTAAGCGGGATGATCCGACCGGAGTTCCCCTTGGAGGCTTCGTTGGTCAGGTGGATGAAATCCCCGACCTCGCCGTCAGCCCCCATGACCATCGACCACTTGAGGCTGGCAATCTCCTTGGCACGAAGGCCTGCCCGGACGGACAGGAGGAATATGGTCTGGTTACGCAGCCCGTTCCGGCGTGACCGGATGTGACCTGCCACCATGTCGATCTGCTGGCGGTTGAGAATTTTTGCCTGTTTGCCCAGAGCCATCGGGTACCTGCTAGTGGTTATGAATTAACCTGTTTTTACAATAATATAACCACTAAAAATCGTACACGACGCCGGGTGAATTTATAACCTCACTCGGTCAATGGCTTAGGGCAACTGATTATCGAATTATCAGATTATAATCAGTCATTTGATCGGAAAAAATGTTCACCAAATCGGGCATGGTCCCGTTTCCGGCGTATAAATACCATATACCCTGAAGGCTCATGCCAAGGTTGGACACCAGATACCAGTCCCTCTGCTGCGAAAACGAGACGTAGCTAGAAAATCCACCGGGTCAGGGCGGTTGTTGGTGATCTGAACACCCAGGGTGTGGGCGGATTTGGATTTGCCGTTCCGCCCGGGGAACAGGGCCGTGCTGTCGTCATTCAGCAGGTGGGGGCGATGTTCGGTGACATACCAACGAACGATCTCGAGCACGAAGGGCGGAACCTCGAAGTCCACCGCCTCGCGGTTCTTCGTCTCCGCCTCGGCGATGACCAGAGACACGCCATTACGGTTTGATACGAAGTGGCGCTCGAGGTCGAGCGCCGCCAGGTTGCTCTTTCGCAGAGGAATCACAAGTTGCAGCGCAATGGCTGCAGCCATCTGGGCCATAACTGCCTTCTGCATCGCCGGCTTTCGGCTTTTCTCGACATGCCGGCGGATTGTATCCGGCAGACAGACGAAGGTCGCAACGGTATCGTCATCGTCGAACGGGCGCAGGCGGTCACGATTTTTCGCGGTCATTCCGCTTGTGCCGACGGTAACCCGCCTGGCGATACGCTTGAGTTTCTCAAGATGCGCAGGGTCAGTCCGAACCCAATGCTTCGCAAGGTTGGCGAGGAGGCGTGCCATCTGCTCCACGCCGCCCGATGTCTGGCCGGTTCCATTGCGGTCGATCAAGAACTGCAAGATGGTCCGGACGTTCTTCACCTCGACCAACACGGCCAGCGATGTGACGTCAGCTGCACCGATACCGGACCGGACAAGACATGAGGCGGCAGCACGCAGCTGGCGCCTGCGTGTCGCAATGGTCGCCGGACGCACTGGCCGGAGCGGACCAAGGTCTTCCTCATCATCCTCCAATTCCAGCAAAACGCCGCGCGATAGCCGTGCGAGGTAGGCTTCTACCTCGGCTGCGAACGAGGGCGGGAACGCGTCCATGGGGAGCGAGAAGATGTCGCGGCGATCTCGCCGCTCTACCTGCAGCTGAGGCCACGCTGCCAATTCCCGTTCGGCGCGTTGCCATGCCCACAAGAAGGCATCGGCAGTTGCCTCTGCATTCGTCCGCATGCGATCCTCGATGGTTGCCGTGCGGTAGGCTTGGACATCGCCAGCGGTGATGGACGAAGGGGTTATACCCGCGGCGCTGAGCCACCGCGTTCCGGCTGACAGCTTGCGCGAGAGCTTGGTCGGAAGATGGTCGAGAAGGGCTTTCCATTGCGGCGCGATCGGGAAGGTGTTGCGGCTCGGCAGGAGGTCCCGCACCAACTCGATCGCCTTGGCAAGGCCCGAGCACACGTTCGCCCAGCGCCGTTCGGACATACCGATGGCCAATGGGGAGACAGCGTCGCGTAGGGAGCGGATCTCCTTTGGCAGCGCAAGCACGCCCTGGGGCTCTTTGCCGATGGCCCTGCAGAAGGTGCGTAGCGCGCTTCTCAAGTCCCGCTGACGCGTACCTGGCTGAAGCCGGGCGATGGCATCAAGGACATCCTGCAGGGTCGGTATGGTCGGTGAATCTGGCATCGTTAAAGCTCGAAATACATCGTGAGGTCACAAGTGGACATTAGTGTAAATTCGTGAATATGTCAAATATCGTTCGAACCCTGTTCAAATATAGCCCTAGTCACTACAAATACATTGCAACATCAAGTTTCATGATTATTTGTAATATGATCGAGATCTTGAGGTTTAATACGGAGCAGGCGTCCGATCCGGATCGCCGGCATCGTGCCATCCGCAATGCGCCGGCGGACGGTCCGGGTAGAGACCTGAAGAAGTGCGGCCGCCTGGGTGATCGTCAGCAAATGGCTCGTACTGGTGACGGGGTTCGGCATTCGCTCTGGCGTGCCGACGCAGTGGACCCAACCTGGCAGATTCCCTTCCCGGCGCGGTGGGGCCGACCAAAGATGTGCATGAGCTGCGGTGCAATCGGGGTGAATTTTTTCGTCGAGGGGATTGGGTTTCATCGGGCCATTATGTCATGCAGTGCGGGCCGCGCACGGGCGCAACTGAGGTGACCTCGGAGGAGGTTGCGCACTTACCTTAAGGTTGAGCTTCCAGAGCTCGCAAAGTCGCCTTCTGCGCGCTACGTAAAGACGGATAATTAGCCGCACACCTTCCGACTGGCATCACATCGGGGAGCCGGCACGCGAGGCCTAACCAGTTGGTCCTCGAAGGCTATCTGGACCGGCGTTGTTGGCAGCCACTTGGGGTCTTGTCAGCTTAACTTCGGACGGGCGAGCGATCTCCCGAACCGGAAACTTCATGTGGGAGCAGCGGACGCGGTGAGCCATTCCTTCATGGCGAAGGTTCGAAAGCGGCGCATCGTGTTTCGGGAGATGAGGTGACGTTGGATTGCGAAGGTATTGTAGATCGCTGAGTGAGTGGAAACGAAGCGCTGAGCCTGACCCTGGGACTTGAACCGCTGCATCTTTCTCTCTCGTCGTCGAACGGGAAGATGAGAATTCTCGACCCGGTTGTTGTCGCGTAATCGCCCCGGTTTGTGGCGTTTGCTGCAGCCCAGCTCACGCAGTGCCGCCCCGTACGAGGCGAGGCCATCGGTCACGATTTCTTCCGGAGCGAAGCCCTGGTTCTTCAGAAGTTTTCGTAGCAATTTCAGCGCAGCTGCCTTGTTCCGGCGCTTCTGTACAAGGACGTCGAGAACCTCGCCTTCCTTGTCGACCGCCCGCCACATGAACATGCGAACGCCATTGATCCGCACCACCATTTCGTCGAGATGCCAGACGCTGTCGGCCCGTCCGCGACGCTTGCGAATGTTGGCGGCGATCACCGGACCGAACTTGTTGGCCCAGCAGCGAATGGTCTCGTAGGAGACGGTGATCCCGCGTTCGGCGGGCACTTCCTCGACATCGCGCAGGCTTGTCGTGAAGCGGTAATAGAGCCACACCGCCAAGCGGATCGTATCCGGCGGGAAGCGGTGGCGCTTGTAGGAAATCGGCTTCATTCTCGTCCCTCTATCCAACGCGCGGTCGTTGACAGAGACAAGCTAGCGTTAGACTGACAGCACCCTCGTGACACCGGCCACTTGGGGAAGTTCGAACGATGTCAGTGGGGTCCGAATGGCGCGACCGAGGGATACGGAAAAATCTGGATTACCAGCAATGCCCCCAGACCAGCAGAAGGGTAACGCCAGAGACCCATGCAAGGTAGAGGACCTGCCAGTGTCGTTCCGCCCTTCCAGCTTCCATATAGTGGCTGATCACCATCTCAGCCTTCAAGGCGGCGACAAGAAAGACCGCCGAGATCGCAGCAATGCGCACATTCAATTCCTCCGCAACCAGGAGGCTCGCCAGAGTTAGCCCGACCAGCCCGAGCCAAACGCTTCTGGGGGATGAAAGCAGGCGCGTCATGCGATCAACTCCGTCAGATAGATCATGGGGAATATGAAGAGCCAGAGCACGTCGACGAAGTGCCAGAACAACCCGACATTCTCCAGTTTGGTAAGGAAGGGCGTGCCGTGACCCTCTATCCCCATTCGCGCGCGGCAATGCGTGATGAAGATTATGCCGGCCAACACGTGCAAGAAGTGTATCCCGGTGATGAGGAAATAGAAGGTGAAGAACCCGTTGGTCAGCGGGGTAATCCCCGCGTCTAACTTCCCCGAATATTCGATCAGCTTGTTCACGACAAAAACAAGGGCGAGCATCAGGGTTGCATCCAGCCAGCGGCCTGCCTTGGTAATTGACTGCTCTCTCGTCGCCCGCACGCATTCTGCCAGGCACCAACTGCTGGTTAAAAGGGCTATTGTGCTAACCAGCCCCACAAGCGGTTGAAGGACGTGCTGTGAGGAGACGAAGACATCGGGGATGCGATGTCGCTCAGTCACATAGACTGTGAAGAACAGGAAGAAGACCATCATGTCGATGAACACGAAGGTCCATACCCCGTTTGTCCCCGGCTGGTCTTGGGGATGGGATGCGTTGCTCATGGAACTGTGCGGCTATCGAGGAGGCGCCGAGACGCCTCCTCCTGCACCTGATCAGGCCGCGACAGGGTATCCGGCCGCGCGGCGTTGTTCGTCTGGCGAGCGATAAACATGCTTCAGCACGTAGAAGTTGTAGACCCCGAAGAACAGGAAGATCCAGCCGCTGAAGATCAGCCAGAAGTTCCAGGAGCCATTAACCGCAAACGGGCCTTCGGTCATGAAGGGCATGAAGACCAGCGGAATGAAGGCAGTGCCTATCGCGATGGAGCACCAGCCAGCCCAAGCCGGCACGATGGTCTGCTTCTTGTTGAGGATGGTCCACAGACCCAATCCTACCATCTGAATCGTCGTGATCATGTAAGTGCAGTCAAAGATGAACCAAGCGAATGTGTGGACCATCTTGATGATGCCGGGGTCGACCGTTCCGGTGAGCTTCGAACAGGCTGCCCACATCGCGCCCGTGAACGCGAACAGCCAGCCAGTCAGAATTCCGCCCGAAAGCTCGAGGTTGCTCAGCGGGGTGGGTTGACCGTTTTCGTCCTTCATGAGGTTGGCGATGAGGCACGACCAGGTGGTGTAGAACATGCCGAAGGTCGCCACTGCGATCATTGCAGGAGCAATCTCGGGATACCTTGCGTAATACTCCGAAACGAGTTGCTCCGGCGTCATGGCCATGAAAACCGGGGGCGGGATGTTGTGGCTCTTCATCCCCCAGAAATAGATCATGGTCACGATGAAGATCGGACCAGTCCAGGCGAGTGCGCGATCAATCGCGCGCTTGGCATTCTCTTCCATCACATTCTCCCCTTCGTTTGTTGTATCGGTCAGGCCGGAACTGCCTCCGTAGTCGCTTCCGGCAACTTTACCCGCGGCGCGACTTCTTTGGCTGCCAGTTCAAGCGAATGGAACCACGGTGCCGGATCGTCATAGTAGTCGTGCGCTTCGATCTGGAGCGTGCCCCAACCGCCGCATTTCTCGAACAGCGCACTGAGCTTCTCGACTACGGTGTCCGGCGATCCCACGATGAAGACATGGTCAACGAGGAACTCAAGGTCCGCCTTCAATGGGTCGATACCTACGTCCTTGGCAAAGCCGTCCATCATGCCGAAACGTCGCCAGATCGGGATGAGGTAGCGGTTGAAGCAATAGCCGATCGGACCTTCCATGACTTCCTTCTTGGCCTCCGCATCCGTGTCGCCGACGAACACGGTTTGGGAGACGGCGTGGCGCTGGCGGTTCGGCGTGAACCCAGCCTTGATGTTGGCCTCGGAGTAGATTTCCCAGTGCTTCTTCAGCGCGTCGAGACCTGAGTAGATCGACACCGGCTTGAAGTTGCGTTCACCTGCGAGTTGCATCGAGGGCGAGTTGTAGCTGAACCCGGTAACCGCGAACTCGGGGAATGCGCCATTCCAGGGCGCGTAGTTCGCCAGCTTGTGCTGCTCGTCCTCTTCCGTTTCAGCAGGCTCCTCCTCCGGGAACCCGGCGTTCCAGAACTCGCCCTCGTAGAAGAAGGGCTCGCGCTTCCAGATCTTCTCCATGATGTCGAGGGACTCGCGGACCATTCGATTGAGGTTTTCGGTCTTCTGGTCCTCCCCCCTTATGCCGTGCATGTAGGAGGCCAGCGGATAAGCGCCGGCACCAATACCCATGAAATAGCGGCCTTCTAGGATCTGGGATAGCCAGCCCACCATCATGGCCAGCTTTGTCGGGTGCTGGTGCGGGAGGATATGCGCCATGGGGGCGAAGTGGATGTTCTTCGTCTGCAGGGCTGCCGCCGCCATGATCAGCTCAGGGTTGGGGATATTTTCCCAGATCTGGGAAGCGTGTTCCGAGATCATCATGGTCGTGAAACCCGCCTTGTCGGCCGCGATGGAGCTCTGCACACCCCACTCGAATGTCTGCCGAGCGGTGCGGCCGGGGCGCATGTAGGGGTGAAAAATGAGCCCGGTTTCCATGGTCATGGCGAATCCTCTCCATTCATTAAGCCATTTGGCTTAAATTATGTCCGAGAGGTCATCTGGTCAAGCTGAATCTACGCCACTGTTGACGCCCGGATTGCAGTCCTGAGGCTGAATGTGCTTTAGGCAGTCAGGAGTGCGTCATGCGCTGCAAGGAGAACCAATGGCGAGCGTTGCAGAAGCGGTTGAAGAGGAGCTCGACAGCAGGACGAGGATGATTCTCGCCGCGGAGATCCTGTTCGCACGCGAGGGCATCGACGGCGTCTCCCTGAGGCGGGTCGCGTCTGCAGCAGGGCAGGGTAATCACCATGCCGTCCAATATCATTTCGGGTCGCGAGACGGCTTGGTTCAAGCTATCTTCGACTATCGCATGGCCCAGATGGACGCGCGGCGCCTGCGCATGTTCGATCAGGCCGAAGCCAAAGGGCGGCTGGAGAACGGGCGCACTCTTGCCGAGATCATATTCATTCCGCAGCTCGACCTCATCGACAGGTTTGGAGACTACAGCTACGCGAACTTCCTGTGCCAATACCTCCTGCGCAATTCCGACGCGGAGTTCGGCCGGTTCGGCGGCAACTTGCCGACAGGTTTGACGCGGGCACTCAAGCTGCTTCGCAAGCGTCTCGATTTCCTCGGGGACGGCGCCGCACAGCGCAGGCTGATCACCGCCTGCTTCATGTTTCTCAACTTGTTGGCCGTCTATTCGCGCGACCTTGAATCCGGCCGGGCGACAGAGAACTTCGAAGACGCGCTGGAGGACACCATGAGGCAGATCGAGGCCGCACTGTTCCTGCCGCACGATTAGGCGCCGTCGAAAAAAACCTGCTTGGCGTGCAGGGTATCCATGTATTCCCTGACCGAGGTGATCTGGCCACTGCGGACTGTGAAGAGCAGGTGATAGAGGTTGTTGTAGACCGCACCGCTGAGCATCTCAGCGTATGACTCCGCTTCGACGGCGACCTTGTCTCCTTCGGCTACCATCGAACACGGCGTGATCTGAAGAGCTCCCGTCTTGTAAGCGGCCTTAGCGCCTCGCACTAGCTCAGCGAACTGGTCACGCGGATAAGTGCCCGACAGGCCGTCGATCCGACCGGATACCCACCAGGTCGCATCATCGCTCATCATGGCCACGAGCCCATCGACATCACCCTTTGAAAAGGCGGCGAGGAAACGCGTAACGAGCGCCTTGTTCGCTTCCGTATCGGTCATAGCTATGCTCCAGAGAGGTCTCGGATAGGTGTGCGTCGGGTTATCTGGAGGCCAAAGCCCTCCAGCGCGGCCATCTTGCCCGAACTCGACGTCAGCAGGTTCATACAACCGACACCGAGATCGCGCAGGATCTGGGCCCCTATGCCATAATCGCGCGAGCCGTAGCGGTTGGCATATTCCTTTCGTCCACCGCTGACCCGGAGCGAGATCGACTGCGGGTCGGGATCGCGGATGAAGACAACCACCGCCGGACCATCATGGGCCGCGATCTGGCGCAGCATGTCCGGCACGTAATCGCGATGGGCATGGCTGTAGCCGAGCAGGTCTGCGGTCAGGTCCACCTGGTGCACCCGCACCATGCACTCTGCTTGGGGGTTTACATGGCCCCGCGTCAGGGCCACGTGCTCTGCGCAGTCAATGAGGTCGCGATACACATGGATGGTGAAATCCTCGCCGAAATGCGTCTCGAATGGTGCTTCGACCACTTTCTCGACCAGCCTCTCAGACTTGCGGCGATGAGCAATGAGGTCCGCGATTGTGCCGATCTTCAGCCCATGGCGTTCGGCGAAAGGAAGCAGTTCCGGCAACCGTGCCATGGAGCCGTCATCATTCATGATTTCACAGATCACACCCGCTGGCATCAGTCCGGCTAGCCGCGAAATATCGACCGCCGCCTCGGTGTGCCCCGGACGGATCAGCACGCCGCCGTCGCGGGCGACGAGCGGAAAAACATGGCCTGGCGTCACGATGTCCTGCGGTCCGCAGGAGGGGTTGATGGCGACCGAGATGGTGCGTGCCCGGTCATATGCGGAGATGCCTGTCGTCACGCCCTCGCGCGCCTCGATAGAGACCGTGAACGCCGTCCCGTGGCCGGAGCGGTTATCCGTAGCCATCGGCGGCAGTTGCAATTGCTCGGCACGGGCGCGAGTGATCGCGAGGCAGATCAGCCCGCGCGCATGCGTCGCCATCTGGTTTATGCGCTCAGGCGTGGCGAACTGGGCGGGGATGATGATGTCCCCCTCGTTCTCCCGGTCTTCCGCATCCACCAGGATATAGGGCAGACCATTACGAGCATCCGCGATGATCTGTTCGATGGAGGAGATGGTGGCCACCGTCTTGCCCGCCCTTTGGCTCAGCGCCCGGTCCAGACCGGGCGCCGCCCTTCGGCAGCCGCCAGATCGCGCTCGCGGCAGTCTTCGCTTTCGGCATAGCGCTCAATTTCTTCGAACCGCGTCATCAGCGCGACCTCGAGTGGATGGCCCAGCCGACCAAGCACTGCGGCTTTTGCAGCCTGGTTCGCCAGCGGCGCGGCCTTGTTGATTTTGCCGGCCCAGGCGAGCGCCGCTTCGGCAAGCTTGTCATAAGGCACCACTTCGTTGGCGAGACCATATTGGAAGGCTGTCTTCGCATCGATACGCTCGCCAGTAAGGATCATCGCCATGGCAATATGATGCGGCAATTGGCGTATCGCCCGATGCACAACGCCGCATTCGCCGATGATCCCATGGCGTGTTTCGGGCAGACCGAACTGGGCGGTCTCGGCGGCGACGATGATATCGGCGCACATGGCAAGTTCAAACCCGCCGCCGACACAGAAGCCCTGGACGGCGGCCACCACCGGCTTCTTGAGCGTCACCAGCGGCCCTCCGATGCCGGTGAGGCCACCCGCAAGCGCCATCCGGGTTTTGCGGGCAGGGCCTTCCGACACGTCCGCGCCGATGCAAAAAGCCTTCTCGCCCTCTGCAGAGAGGATCACACACCAGATATCGGAATCATCGTTGATGCGGTTCCAGGCATGCAGCAGCAGGTCGTCCATCTCCCCGGTGATCGCATTCATCCCCTGCGGGCGATTGAGGCGCACATGGGCAATGCGGTCTTCAACACGGAATTCGACGTCGGCCATCAATGGTTTTCCTTCTTGAATTGGGCAAAAATTTCAGTGGAGCTTTCGCCGCGGAAGTCGGCGAGAACCGGCTTCAGACCTTCTTCGGCAAGGCGCTGGCGCAAGGCGACAACGGAGGGTTCGATGTGGAGGATCGCGTCGCTTTCCGCCAAGGCATCGAGAGCTGTCAGGAAGCCGGCCGCCTCCATGGCGCGGTTGATCGAGCGCTTCTTCATCGTCAGCACGGCAGGGGGAATCTTGGCGATCCGCTCTGCCAGCGCCTCAACGCAAGCGACAAGCGAGTTGGCCGGTACGGCCGCATTGGCCCAGCCCCATGCCTCGGCCGTGCGGCCGTCAACGTGATTGCCGGGGAGGAAGGCGAATTCCTTTGCCCGCTTGGCGCCGACCTGCGGCACCCAGGTCGGGGCGATGTAGCCGCCGCCCAGAGGCAGGCCGGGCTCTCCGATGCGCGCGTCTTCGGCCACCACGGTCATATCCGCAAAGCTCGGCATCTGCGCGGCGATGCCCATGCAGAAGCCATGGATCGCGACGATGACGGGCTTGGGATGGCGCCACATGGCAAGCCAGCGGTCGAGGTTCCTGCGAAGCCTTGCCACGTCTTCGGCAGGGGTCGCCTTTGCATTATACTCGCCCAGATCAACCCCCGCACTGAAGCCCTTGCCGGCGCCCCGTATTCCGATGACGGGTGCGCCTTCGGTCTCCAACCGGACTAGCGCAGCCGAGAAAGCCTCGAGCAGCGCAGAGGAGAAGGCATTGGCCGCATCCGGCCTGTCAAGCACGATCCAACTGATGTCAGGCCCGTGCTCGATACGAAGCGGTGCGCCGTGACCCATAATCAGTCATTCCGGCCGATCGGGTTGGCCGCCTTCACGTGATAATCGGTCGTGAATGAGGTGCGCAGTTCGCGGCGCTTGAACTTCCATTGGCCGCCGACCTTGACGACCGTATCGAAGTACTGGCCGTAAAGGATGCCGTCAGGTCGCTCCTTGGTGTAGCGATGCACCGCGAGCACCACGGAGCGGACGTTCGCCTCCGTCTCGCTGACGAAGTCGATCACGATATTCGAGTTGTGATGTGAGGTCCCGCGGAAGAAGGTGCCAATGCCCTCCAGCGTCTTCTTGTAGGCTTCCATGCCGGTCGCCCCGAAGTTGGGCGCGTAGCTGACCTCGCAGTCGTCAACGAACAGCGCTGCGAGCACTTCGGGCTGGTTCATGTCGAGGTTGTAGGAATATTCGTACATCATGCGCTCGATCGCGCGCTGTTCGATCACCTGTTGCATGTCGCTCATGGTGCTCGCGCTCATCGGTAGTCCTTTCGAGAATTCAGAATTTAAATTGTCATGGTGGTGGCGGTCGAGGCGATCTGCCTCGACCGCCACGGACTAGGCCGCCCTCAGAACTTGACGGACAGCTCGGCGCCAATAGTGCGGGGCTCGCCCGGCAGAGCGGTATTGTAACCGCCCGCGCCGCCCATCACGTAGCCGGACACGTAATGCATCTTGTCGAACGCATTGCGCACATAGACCGCGCCGGAGATCGGGCTGCCCATGATGTTGTTCCAGCTGTAGCGGAAATTGGCGGTGGTATAGCCCTTCAACTTCGTTCCCGGCGTCGACGAGAACTCGTTGCTCGAAAAGTAGGTCTTGGTCTGCGTGAAGGCATCGGCCCGCAGCAGCATCTCGCCCATGTTCCCGCTGACGGGAAGCTTGAACTCTGCAAAGGCAGAGCCCGCCCATTTCGGCGTGTCCGGGTACGAGTTGAACGCGATCTCGTAGCCGGGCGTGCCAGTGAGCGCCGACACGTCGACAATATTGTCAGTGTATTTGGCGTCGGTATAGGCAACGTTGAAGCCAAGGGTCAGCCAATCTGACACGCCCAGCGCTGCATCCGCTTCCACACCCTTGATCTTCTTCTTGGGCACATTGACGGTGAAGCCTGCCGGATTGCCACCGATGACCGCATAGATGGCATGCTGGGCATTCTTCACGATCTGCTGATAGAGCGCGATGTTGAAACGTGCCGTGGCGCCGCCAAGGTGGCCATTATACTTATAGCCAACTTCGAAGTCGTGGGTCTTTTCGTTTCGGAACAGGTTCAGGTTGCCGAACGGGATGACCGTGCCGTTGAAGTTACCCGAGCGGAAACTTCCCCGCTGCGCGAAGTAGACCATGTTCTCGGGGTTGATCTGGTACTGGAGGTTGAAGGTCCAGCTTGGCGCGCTCAGCTTCTTGCTCTGGCCGGGTGCCCCGGTAAACAACGATCCGGGCAACTGCGCGAGGCCGACCTTCTCCCAGGAATAGCGGCCACCCAATGCCGCAGTGAGCTGGTCGGTCAGCTTGTAGGTCAACTGGCCGAAGACCGCGGTCGACTTGTTCTTGACCTTATAGTGGTATGCGATGTCCGCCAGTGGCACAGGCAGATCCTCGCCCACTTGGACGGGGATGTAGTCATGCTGCTTGGAGTCCGCGAGGAACACGCCAAGGATGTAGTCCAGCTTGTCGCTGGCGGTGCTGCCCTGGAGCTGCATTTCCTCGGTCCAGCGCTTGGTCGAGAAGGTCTCGCCGCCCGGAGGCCCGTCGCCCAGTCCGGTCGAACCAGGTCGGTTATAGAGCCACAGGGCACCGAACGGAGAACCGGCAAGGTTGCCAGGCGTCCGCGAGAAGGTATCGACGTAGCTGAAGACGTTCTTCACCTTCACGCTGTCATTGAGGTCGACCTCGGTCGTATTCGAGAAGAACGCGATATGTGCCTTGTGCGGCAGATCGTGGGAAAGCCATACCTTGTAGGGGTGCTTCAACTGGAACTGGAGATAGCCCTCCACGCCGCCGGGGAAGTGCCCAGGGCTCGCAGGGCCATCGCCAACCAAGGCGCCAAAGGGGCTGTTCGGACCGTACACGAAGTCGAGCGTGGGGTTCAGGCCAAAGCCATTGTTCGTCTGTCCGACCTTGTAATAGCTGTAGAGACCGCCGGTACCTTCGGTGCCGCCGATGTCGCTGTACTGGAACAGGGTGGTGTTCTTGAATCCGTCCGACGGAGTGAGGAGGAGTGTGATGCGCCCGGACTTGCTGTCCTTGTCACCCAGCGTGTTGCCGGTGTTGATGTTCTTCAGGTAACCGTCCTGCTTGGTGTAATCACCGGCAAGGCGGATGCTGACCATGTCCTTGACCACCGGCAGGTCGATCGCACCCTGCGCCTGGAACAGGCTGCGTTCGCCCGCCCGGACAGTCAGGTAACCACCAACTTCATTGCCCGGTGTCGGCGTCGAATAGAGCACCGCGCCGCCGGTCGCGTTGCGACCGAACAGCGTGCCCTGCGGCCCCTTCAGGACCTGCAACGACGAGAAGTCGAAGAAGGCGGAGGCCGTGTTGCCTCCCGGCAGTGGTGCTTCGTTGAGGTAAGTGAGCACGGCGGGGCTGGTGCCCGAGAAGGGGTCCAGCGTCTGGCCGCGCATGCTGAAGCTGACCTGGTTGGAGTTCTGGCCCGTCTTCACGAGGAGGCCGGGCACAAGGGCGCCGAGATCCTGCTCGCTGGTGACGACACGCTTCTGCAGTGTGTCAGCACTGAACGCGACGACCGAGACCGGCACCTTGGAGAGTACTTCTTCCTTACGCTGGGCGGTGACGATGATCTCGCCCGCTGCCCCATCATTGGCCTGCGGAGCCTGCTGCGCCTGGGCTGCCGAGCTCGCCAGAAGCGCAAAACCCGCACCCCCGACGAGAAGAGCTGACCTGTATCCTTCCCTGATCTTTGCCATTCCCTATCTCCTTTCGTTCTTTGTTTA
>CAZWEY010000008.1:0-27895 GCA_964632055.1 uncultured Sphingomonadaceae bacterium | reverse complement strand
TACTCGACATAGTGTTCATAGCCGAAGCCGTCTTCGAACACGAAGGGCAGCATGCCGGTGCGATGCGGGTCTGTGTCGGACCAGATATGGCTGCGATAGGACAGGAACCCGTTGGGCTTGCCTTCGGTGAAGGGCGAATTGGCGAACAGCGCGGTTGCCAGCGGCTGCAGGGCAAGGCTGGTGCGGAACTTCTTCGCCATGTCCTGCTCGGACGCATAATCGAGATTGACCTGGATGGTGCAGGTGCGCAGCATCATGTCGAGGCCCATCGTGCCCACGCGGGGCATATGGCGCAGCATGATGCCATAGCGGCCCTTGGGCATGATCGGCAGCTCGTCGCGGCGCTTGTCGGGCCACATGCCAAGGCCGAGAAAGCCGATATCCAGCGCCTCGCCCACTTCCTTGACCTGTGCCAGATGGCGCCCGGTCTCGGCGCAGGTCTGGTGCAGGTTTTCGAGCGGTGCGCCGGAAAGCTCCAGCTGGCCGGCCGGTTCAAGGCTGACCGTGCCGTCAGGCCCGGACATGGCGATGATCTGGCCGCCTTCCTCCACCGGTTCCCAGCCGAACTGGCCAAGCGCCACCAGCAGGCTGCGGATGCCGGCGGGTTCTTCATAGGAAGGGGCGTGATGATCGGAGCGGGCATAGACCAGCTTTTCATGCTCGGTCCCGATCCGCCAGCGATCGGCCGGTTTTTCGCCAGCCTGCATCGGCGCGACCAGCTGGTCGCGGCTCTCGATCACCGGATCCTCTCCGCCAGACGCGGTTCTTGTGCTCATATTTGGCCGTTAGGCGACACAAAGGCGCTGCGCCAGCGCTATTTGCGCCAATCGCCGGCACAGGCCATCCACAGGCAAGTCGCGGCGATGGCTGCGGTTTCGCCTCTGAGGATTCGCGGGCCGAGCGAGATCGGCACGGCTTGAGGAAGAGCGCGGATGGCGGCGCGTTCTTCATCGGTAAAGCCGCCTTCCGGGCCGATCAGGAGCGCAGCGGGGCCATTATGGCGGGCAAAGGCATCAGCCGCCGGCTCGCCGCCCATCTCGTCGGCAAAGAACAGGGTGCGGCTCTCATCCCATTGCGAAAGCAGCCTATCCAGCAGGAGCGGCGATGCCAGTTCGGGCAGGGATGTGCGGGCGCATTGTTCGGCTGCTTCGGTCACGGTCATGCGCGCACGTTCCGGGTTGAGCTTGTCGGCCACACAGCGGCGGGTAAGCACCGGCTGGATGGTGCGCACACCCAGTTCGCTCGCCTTTTCCAGCACCAGATCGAACCGGTCTTTCTTGAGGAGAGCTGCGCACAGCATGAAATCCGGCACCTCCTCGCGAGGGCGCAGGCGCTCTTTGCATTGCAGGGCGATGGCGCGCTTGCCTGCTTCTGTCACTTCTGCGGCCCATTCGCCCGTCTCATTATCGCACAGGATAACGGCATCGCCCGGCTGCACGCGCATGACGCGGGCAAGATAATGCGCTTGCGGCCCATCCAGCATGAGCATGGCATCGGCGCCCAGAGGACCGGGAACGAACAGGCGCGGGGCGCTGCGGGGCGGCCAGGCAGGGATTTTGGGCTGATGCGTTGCGGGCATGGTCTTTGCGAATAGCGGCGATCATCGCTAGGAGGCAAGCATGAGTGCGTCCATCGTTCCCGACAGCGAACACAAGGGGCTGGTGGCCAGCCTGCCACCCCGCTTGCGCGACTTTGCGTTGCTCGCCCGGTTTGACCGGCCGATCGGCTGGTGGCTGTTGTTCTGGCCTTGCGCATGGGGGCTGTGGCTGGCGGGAGGGGGCGTGCAATGGGCGCTTCTTGGCTGGTTGCTGCTTGGCAGCATCGTCATGCGCGGCGCGGGTTGCGTTTATAATGATATCGTAGATGCCGATCTCGACGCCCGCGTGGCGCGCACTGCCGCACGGCCCATTGCCAGCGGCAGGCTGAGCAGGCGCGCGGCATGGGCCTGGCTTCTCGCCCTGTGTCTCGTTGGTCTGGTCGTGCTGTTGCAATTGCGCTGGCAGGCGCAGCTGGTGGCGCTGGGCAGCCTGGCGCTGGTGGCGGCCTATCCCTTCATGAAACGGATCACCTGGTGGCCTCAGGCATGGCTTGGCCTTGTCTTCACCTGGGGCGCGCCGGTCGGCTGGGTGGCGTTGCGCGATGAACCATGGGGTGCTCTTGCCGCGCTCTATGCCGGATCGATCTTATGGGTGATCGGCTATGACACGATCTATGCGCTTCAGGACCGCGAAGACGATGCGCTGGTGGGCATCCGTTCCAGCGCGCTAAGGCTGGGAAGCAGGGTGCGCAGCGGGGTAGGTCTGTTCTACATGGCCGCGCTTTTGCTCTGGGCGCTGGCTTTCTGGCAAATGCGCGAGAGCGCCCTGGCGCTGATGGCCCTGCTGCCGGTGGCATTGCACTTGCTGTGGCAGGTGGCCTCGCTTGACCCCGATGATGGCGAGAACGCGCTTATGCGGTTTCGTTCCAACCGCATGGCGGGCGCGCTGATGGCGGCGGCCTGTTTCGTGGTGGGCAACGCCTGAGCCACAGAAACTAGGGGTCGGGCCGGGTCCATATCCAGCCGAGCACGAGCGCAGCGACAACCACCGGCACCATCGGCCAGGGCCATTCCAGAAAATAAAATCCCGTGCCGATACTGACCCCAAAAGCCAGTGTTGCACCATATTTTCCGGCAGGGGCGATGGCGCCCCTCTCGCGCCAGCTGAGGATATGAGGGCCGTAGAGGGGGTGAGCGAGCAGGCGCTGCTCCCATGCCGGGTTGGATTTGCCAAAGCACCATGCGGCCAGCACGAGAAATGGCACGGTGGGCATGATCGGCACAAACACGCCCATCACGCCCAGTCCGATCGCGGCAAATCCGGCAAGGAGGTAGATACGGCGCATCCCCCTAAATTGTATGTTCTTGCCGGTTACGCAAGGGAGCCATTGCAGGCCGCTCGAGACTGCCTACATCTTGCCGTAAACCGCACAGGAGGCTCTGGTGAACAGTATGAAAACGGCGATGCTGCTGGCGGCGCTTACTGCGCTGTTCATGGTGGTGGGGTTCTCGGTTGGCGGGCGTGGCGGCGCGATGATCGCGCTGTTGTTTGCGGCCGGCATGAACCTCTTTACCTATTGGAACGCCGACAAGATCGTGCTGCGCATGCATGGCGCGCGCGAGGTCGACGCTCAAAGCGCGCCCGATTTCTATCGCATGGTGGAAACGCTGGCCCGCAATGCCGGCCTGCCGATGCCGAAGGTCTACATTGTCGACACGCCCAACCCCAATGCCTTTGCCACCGGGCGCAATCCCGAAAACGCCGCCGTTGCCGCCACCACCGGCCTTCTCTCCATGCTGGAACGCGATGAGGTTGCAGCTGTGATGGCGCATGAGCTGGGCCATGTCCGCAACCGCGACACCTTGGTGATGACCATGGTGGCGACGATTGCCGGTGCCATCTCGATGGTCGCCAATTTCGGCCTGTTTGCTGGCCACAACCGGAATAATGGCTTTGCCGGCTTGCTGGCGGTCATCGCTGCGCCCTTTGCCGCGATGATCGTGCAAATGGCGATCAGCCGCACCCGCGAATATGGCGCAGACCGGGCGGGCGCGGAAATCTGCGGCAACCCGCAGGCACTGGCGAGCGCGCTCGCCAAGATTGCCGACCCGGCGCGGCGCATTCCCAATCAGGCGGTGCAGGCCAATCCGGCGGCCGCCCAGCTCTATATCGTGCCGGTCGGCTTGTCCGAAATCTTCTCCACGCACCCTGCCACCGAAAAACGCATTGCCGCACTTCAGGCGATGGATGGCGGGCCGCGCGGCGGGGTGGCGGGCGCTGCGCGTTCAGCACGTTCTGCGCTTGATCCGCTTGGCGGCAGGCGCAGCTGATCAGCCCTGCCGTTCCAGATGCGCGATGATCTCTGCGATCATCCTCTCGCCAAACAGCGCATTGGCGTGGTGATTGTCGCGCGGCCGGGGGCTGCGATATTCCTTCAGCATCAGCCCTTCCGCATCGAGGCAATCGGGCGGCACGGCGACCGTGGCGATGGCGCGGCTGGCCAGTTCCTGAGCGATGAAGGCGCGATAGAGCCGGTCGACTTCCAGCAACACCGCGCGCCGTGCCCTGGTGAAAATGGTGTTGTGGCGAAAAAGGTGCGGTGCCTCGATCACGAAGACCGGCAGGTCCAGGCGCTTCATCGCATCGAGCAGGTCGAGCATGTGGCGCTGGTCGGCCATGAACAGCTCGCGCAGCATGGCGCTGCTGATGGGCGCTTCTTTTTCCGCGATATTGGCGGGCGCATGGGTGGACCAGTCGATATCGCGCACCACGCGGGTGGTATGGGCATTGCCGGAAAAGCCATAGACCACCTGTTGATCGCCAACCGGAATCCGGTCGATGAAGCAGCCCTCGAACCGGATGGTTTCGCCGTCTGTCCGGTGGAACGGAGCGGCCAGCAATCCGCCCCGGCATAGCGGCATGGCGTCAATCTTCCAGCCCGGCGGCATTGCGTCCCGCTGGGCCAGATTATCCAGCCCCTTTTTCATCGCGGCGAGATGAGAGTCGCCAAACAGGATCAGTCGCTTCATGGTGCTTTTTCAGTCAGTTGTGCAGAAGCGAAGGCTTCGAGCAACTCTTCCTCGCATACAGCATCATCTTCGCTCGACGGTTTGGAGGAAACAGGGGGCGAACCCGACGCGGGGCCGAAGGCGAATTTGCCCTGCAGGCAGGCAAAGAAGCTGTTCATCACATGATCGACGCCGGCATGGTTCACATTGCGCTGGTTCGCTTCGAAGAAGGTGCCGCGAAAAGGTGTGGCGTTGATGATCTCGTAGGATGGGAAATAATCGAGGCAATCAAACGCCTTGCGTGCTTCTCCGGCCACGGCGCGCAAGATCGATTTGGACTCCATCGTCGCCACCAGCACATGATTGCCCGACATGGTGGCGGTGAGCGGCACGGGCGATACGGTGAGCAGAAAGCGCAGATCGGGGTTTGCCTTGCGGATCATGCCGATGGTTTCGAACAGCGTGTCGCGGATGAAGGTGAAATCCTGATTGACGAAATGATGGGCCGCCTCGTCGAATGTCCCGGCCACGGTGCCGGGGCACATCGGATATTCATATCCGGCGCTTGCGTTCCACCAGCTTTCAGTCAGCCCCAGCGTGAAGACGAACACTTGCGAGTCAGTCAATGCCGCCCGGAAGGCATCAAGCGTTGCGGCGCGTGATTTTTCCAGCTCTTCGCGCGAGGCAAAGCCGTCAGGTTCGATATTGGGGCGGAAGGGATCGAAAAATCGTCCGTTTTCTTCCCATATCTCGTCGGGAACTTTCGCTTCTCCCAGTGCCCATTGCACCCACTGCCTGAGCAAGGAGACGGTATAGATGTTGCCGGTGCGGGCTGAAAAAATGCCGTAATTGAACTTGCGGGCAATATCGGCAGGCGTGCCTGCGGGTGCATTTTCCGCGATGAACCAGTTGAAGCCGCGCCCATGTAATGCCTTGCCGATATGCTGGGCAAAGCACGACCCGAAGGTCGCCACCTTCATCTTGCGGCCGATGCGGAATTTCGGGTCCCACAGGGCAGCAATGTCGAACATGTTGCGCCGGGCAACGGCGCTGGCCCAGAAAGCCTTATCGTCCAGAGCCTTGTAGGGATGCATGAGCGGCCTCGTCTGCTTGGCACGCGACTGGCAATTCCAGCCGCCTGCAACCCCTAACCTGTGCGGCGCCATGTTGCCAGCCGCACAGCATAATTGCACAGTTTAGCTTGCAGATCGGGAAAGCTTGGGTCCACATTGGGGCTATGACTGCTCCCTCGCCCCATGCAATCGGCGCCATTCTGCTGGCTGCGGCCATGTTCTATGGCTTTGCCAAGGGCCGATTGCGTGTCGAGATCATCTCGCTCTTGACCATTGGCCTGATCGCTCTGGGGCTGTTTGTATTTCCCTTGCCCGGCCAGGGCCCCAAGGATGGCCTGCAGCTGGCGTTTGAGGGCTTCGGCCATTACGCGCTGGTGACGATCTGTTCGCTGATGATCCTTGGCAGGGGGCTGGTCGTGACAGGCGCGCTCGATCCGGCGTCGCGCGCGCTCAACCGGGTATGGCGCTGGAACCACCAGCTCGGCCTGCTGGTCACCTTGCTGCTGGCGATCGGCATGAGCATGATGATCAACGACACCCCGGTTCTGGTGCTGATGCTGCCGATCCTGACCCAGCTAGCAGCCAAGGGTGGGATGCCCGCATCCAAGACCCTGATCCCGGTCAATGCAGCCTTGCTGATCGGCGGAATGTCGACCACCATCGGCACTTCGACCAACCTGCTGGTTGTATCGATTGCCGAAGATCTCGGCATGCCGGCAATCGGCGTGTTTCATTTCACGCCGCTGGTGCTGGTCGCAGCACTTGTTGCTCTGCCCTACATCTGGCTGGTGATGCCGCGCTTGCTGCCCGACAACAGTGTGGCGGCCAGCATGGAAATGCGCGAGTTTCTCGCCAGGTTGCGGTTTGACGAGGGTTCGGCAGCACTGGGCAAATCCCACGAGGAGATTCGCAAACTGCTGCCCCGCTCGGTTTCCTTCCGGCAAATGGGCAACCAGTCGATTGTTGCCGGCTCGCAGATCTCTCTGTCGGGCCGACCCGACGACCTTCAGGAAGCCGCGCGGAGGCTAGGCGGGGCGCTTGCGCCAGCCTGGCTGATCTCCCGGCTGCGCGCCGACAGCGCGAGCAGTGGCGAAGATATCGTCATGGTGGAAATGATCATCGCGCCGGACAGCAGGCTGATCGGCCACACTTTGCAATCTGCAGGGCTAGAGGGCGTCGCGATCCTCGGCATCCATCAGGCGCGCCGCATCATGGGCGAGACCCGGATGGCCGATGCCGCAGCACCTATGGCCGAGGGCGATGTCCTGCTGGCCATGGGCTTGCCCGCAGAGTTGCGTGATTTTGCCTCGAGCGATGGGCTGCTGATGCTCGAGGGTGGGCAGGAAATCGCACGTTCGGCCAAGGCGGCGCTCTCTCTGGTCATCATGGCTGCTGCCGTTGGCCTGGCCACGGTGGGCCTGGTTCCCATCGCCATTTCCGCTCTGAGCGGCGCGATATTGATGTTCGCAACAGGCTGCGTGAAGTTCGACCGGGTGGGGCGCGCGCTGTCGGGCAAGGTGATCGTGCTGGTCGCATCCAGCATCGCGCTGGGCAAATTCGTGCTGGTCTCCGGAGCCGCTGAATGGCTGGGGCAGGTGCTGGCATCGGGATTGCAATATCTGCCTGCATCCCTGGTGCTGGCATCGATCATGCTGTTTGTCACCGTGCTCACCAATTTCGCTTCCAACACGACCGCTGCTGCAGTGGGCACCCCGATTGCCTTCAACCTCGCAACGATCCTCGGATTGCCGCCCGAGCCGCTGGTGCTTGCGGTGCTGTTCGGATGCAACCTGTGCTATGCAACGCCGGTTGCCTATCAGACCAACATGATGATCCTGAGCGAGGGGGACTACAACTTCCGCGACTATATGCGATCCGGCGTTCCTCTGGTGGCGATCATGGTCGTATCGTTGTCGGCGCTGCTGGTGGTGAGTTACGGGCTTTAGGGTCCAGACCCTAGTAAATAAATCTGTATAGACAATTCGTTGAGCAGATTTGCTCTGCCACGTATCGTTGACAACCCAAATTACCTATGTAAATGCACCCAGCTATAAATAGCTGGATAAATTGCTCGCGGCGTTCCGCTGGTATGGCCGGTCTGCTCTCCGGATGGGTGAACAGATCGTTTTTTTGAGAAGCATTGCCTCTCCGCCTGCCGTGAGAGTTTGCCCTGTTCGAGGGCGCAACTTTGGCTCCAGCATCTGAAGCACCTGGTGCATTCACCTGTGGGGTAATGGCAGTGAACGAAAAAGTGTCGGACTTGAAACCGGGCTTTCTCGTGATGCAATGCCAGCCTTTCCCGATTGCCGGTCGCAAGCAGGTCACTATCAATGGTGCCATCAGGGCCGGGCGCACCCATGAAGGAAAATTTCCCGCCCTGCTGGTGATTGCCTTTCGCGATGTTCACGGAGAGCAAATTGTCGCTGACCGGCTGGAGGGGCTGTCCCGTTCACCGGATTATGGTGATTTCGCCTATCTGGGCAGCCGTGGGCAGGAAGGAGAGATCAGTTTTTCCAAGACCATCTCCGTGCCCGCAGGGGCTGCGAAAATCGATATTGCGCTGCGCGGGTGGTATTGCGAACATATTGAAGTTTCCACCCCGCCTGAGATCGCCGACCGGCAGCTCCAGGGCTTGATCTGGACGCGGCTTGTTGATGTCTCCAACGCATTCAAGCTGGCTTTGAACATACAGTTGAATGTTGCAGGCGGGCATGAGGCAAAGCCGCCTGCGCTGGTTTCTTTTGCTTTTTTCGACAGGCAGGGAAACGAGCTGGCCGGCCCCTTCGAGGGGTTGCACAGCTCGGATCGCTATGGACATTTCCGTTATCTGGGAAAGCCTGCTTCCGAAGGCCCCGTGAGTATGAAGGCCGTGTTTCCTGTGCCCAAGGCTGCGGTCTCGGCCAGCATCCGCCTGTTTCAATGGAAATGCCGGGAAGCTTCGCTGATCGCCAAGCCGAAAATTTCACTCGAAAAACCCGAGGCGCAGGACGATTCACGCAGCTTGCTGGCGAGTGCAGAGATTGCTGTCTGCGAGGGCGAAGCATACGAAATCGCCTATACCCAGTCGAACGTGGATTCCCTCGTCGTCAAGGGCCTGCTTGTGAAGCCGTTCTTCAGCGACGAAGCAGGAGATTTTCTGCCCCCTGCCGGCAATGTCCCCATCTCGCCCCAGCTGGGCCATTATCGCTATCTGGAAGCACCGGCAGATACCGGGCCAGCCATGAAGGGGAGGCAAATCGCCTCATTCATTGCACCTCGCGGGGCAAGGCTGCTGCGTGCAGATGTCTATCGTTGGCTGATGCAGGGCGAGCCGGGTGAGCACAGGCTTGAAGTAACTGGCCTCGATAATGATGCACTGGTCTGTGCAAGGGGCGAGATAGAGGTCCCTGCCGGCCACTCGAATGTGGTGCTTTCTGGCGATGTTCGTCTGGACGGGGCACTGCGCCGCAAGGCCGGAATCATGGAACTGCTGTTCGAAACAGATGATGGCCAGCGCATTACGCTGAAGGCGAATGGGCTGAAATCCTCAAGCCGGTTTTTGAACCACATTGAGCTGGTCTGCCGGCAAGAAGATGGCGTGGTGCCGCTCCAGTCGGCATTCGAGCTTCCCGAAGGCACATCCCGGATATTATGGCGGTTGCGTCCGGAACCGGGCCTCTCTCTCGATCTGGCTAGCCCGCTCAGCCTTCAGACCATCCCGCGCACGATTCCCGGTGCCTTGTCCCGGCTGCCTGACGAAGCGCGTCTTACGGCCGGGGTTGATGACCTCTTCCTGCATGACATGCGCGGATTGTTGAGAATTACCGATTTTTGGAAAAGCGCCTTTGCCGGCAAACTCTCGATTGTTGGCGAGGCTGTCTGTGCGACCGGCGCGAATGAATGGATCATCTTCAGCGGGCATGTCGCCACTGCCGGGTCATTGGCTCCGGGCTGCCGGTTTGTCATCCATCCGGTTTATTTCGACGCAGATGGTGCTCCGCTCGATTTTGATGAATTGCCAGGCTGCTCCATGCTGGCAGGTGCAGGCTGTGTGCGGTATGCCTCATCCAGCCCGGCGAGAGGGCAAGAACTGCAATTCCGTGAGCCGTTTCTGACGCCTCCCGGGGCATATTTTGCCGCATTTTACCTCGCTTGCCTGGATGGCCCTCGACCGCAAACTGCAGGCGGGCTCTCGCTCAAGACGGTTCAGCCCGACGAGATCCATGAGGGTCTCGATACGACAGGGATGGATCTGGCCCGGATCAAGCAGGCCAGCGAGCTTGCCCAGCGGACTGCCAACCTGCCTGCGCGACGGGCATTGGCCATTGCGCGTGCCTCGTTTGAACTGAAAGATCAAAAAATTGCGCGTTCGGCCGAGTTGCTGAGTGACGAATTGCTGGAACTCCAGACCGACTGGCTGCCCGCATTGCCGCCACAAGCAGGCCATGACGCCGACCCGCGATCCATACTGCATCTCTTCAAGGTCATCTACCCGGACGAAAACTCTGGCGGTGCGGTCCGCAGCAGCTCGATCGTCGAGGCGCAGGCCGGGCAAGGCCTGCACCCTGTCGTTTGCATGCCGCTCAATTCACCGCGGCCCTTGCAGGATCGGCAGGCGAACGACCAGATCATCGAGATCGTTCGTAACGGCGTATCTGTCTGCTACCCGGATTATCCGGGGCTGGACCGCAAGAGGTTGGCCAAGACATCGCTTCTCGAGATCGAGACCGATGCCGCCGCAGATATTGTGCGCCGGCATTCGGTCGGCCTGATCCATGCCGCATCGGGTTTCAGGGGGTATGAAAACGCGCTGAAAGGCCTTGCACTGGCGAAAGCGTTCAACCTGCCGATGGTTTACGAGGTGCGCTCCTTCCACGAGCATACCTGGCGGCCAATCGATGCCGTGCAGATGGGCGATAGTGTGACAAGGCTGCGCATGGCGCAGGAAGACCGCTGCATGATGCAGTCAGACGCAGTGGTCACCATTTCCCGGGCTATGGCGCATAATTTGCGCGAACGCGGGGTGGCAGAGGATGATATCTTCGTCGTTCCTAACGCCATCGACAGGATATTCGAAACACAGCCGGGGCAAGAGGAGATCCAGAATCTCCGTGAGGTTCATAGCCTGCTGGGCAAGACAAGCATCGGCTATATTTCGAACTTTTCGGAGCGCGAAGGCCATCAGGTCCTGCTCGATGCATTTACCCACCTGGTTGCACAGGGGCTTGATCTGCATCTGGTGATGGTTGGCGATGGCCCGCAGCGCAAATCCATCATGGCCGAGGTCCGAGAGCGGGGTCTGGCTGAGCGGGTCGTGATGCCGGGCAATGTGGACCATGCCGAGGTCCGGACATGGTATCACGCGATCGATCTCTTCGTCGTTCCGCGCATCCCCGATTTCGCCTCGGATTACGTCACTCCGCTCAAACCTTTCGAAGCGATGGCCCAGAATATACCGCTGATCATGTCGAGACGCCCTGTCACCGCAGAAATTGCTGGCGATCAGGAGGAGAGGGCAGCCACTTTTCCTGCCGGCGACGATCATGCGCTGGCAGAATTGATCAAGGCGGAATTGTCTGATCCCGACCGTCTGCGCGACCGTGCGGCGCGGGCTCGCCAATGGGTTCTGGCAGAGAGAACATGGTCGAGCGTGGTGAGGCAATATGAGCCGGCCTATGAAGCGGCGAGGCGCGTGCATTCCGAGCGCATGAGAATGGGAGCATCGCTATGACGATGCCCCTGGCCCTGATCAGGGATGACCAGGCTCCTCGCATGCTTTCCGAAGCCTGGGCGAGGTTGCGCCGTTCGGCCACCGGTCCTGCTGGCAGGCTGCCGACCCTGCTCCTGACTTTGCCCCCGACATGGAATAACCGCTATCAGGCGCTGCTATATGGCGAGGCCGGGCCGCGGCGCTATGCGCCCATGGGAATTGGCAATACGGCGAGCCTTGGCCAGATTTCCTGGCCAGGCCCGATTGTGCTCCACGCGCACTGGTTCGCCAGCCTGTTCAGCGGATGTGATGGTGAACTGACAGCAGGCGAACGGTTCGAAACGGTCAAGAAGGACATCCTTGCCTTCAGGGACAGGACGAATGCCAGGCTGGTCTGGACCGCGCATAATGTTTTCCCGCATGGCAATCTCTTTCCAGAGACATATTTGCGTCTGCGGCAATGGGTATTCGAGAATTTCGATGCCATTCACGTCATGCAGGACGAGCATCTCGGCATTCTTGAAAACACCTTTGGGCACAAGGCGCCTCATAGCTTCACCGTGCCTCACATGCTCTACAATGGCAGCTTTCCCGACAGCATAGGCGGCCATGTTGCGCGTGCGCATTACGGCATTCCTGCGGACAGCTTCGTGTTTGCCTATTTCGGTTCGATCAATGCATACAAGAACCTTGATGCAATGATGGCAGGCTTTGAAACCGTTTTATCAGCAACCCGCCAGCCGGTTCATGCGATCATAGGCGGCGTGCCCAGCGATCCGGTGACTTCCCAGAGCTTGCATCAGCGCTGGGGCATGAATCCGCATGTGAGGCTGCTGCTGAAGAATATACCCGACCATGAAATCCAGTACATTCACCGGGCGGCTGATGTCATGGTCCTGCCCTATGGAGAAAGCCTGAATTCCGGCGCTGCCTATATGGCGGCGAGCTTTGAGAAGCCCTTCATCATGCCGGAAGGGGCGGCATCGTCTGCCCTGCAAGGTTTGGGGGTCATGACATATGATGGAAGCGCGTCTGGCGGTCTCGAACAGGCGATGCTGAGTGCATTGTCAGGGCAGAAGGCGGTTGTTGATGCTCAGCTGCGCAACAGCCATATGCCCGCCGTCATCTCGAACCGCTTCTTCGATGCGCTGGATGCCTTGGCGGCAGTCCGGTAATCGCTCTAATCGCGTTCGGTAATCAGCGTTTCCTCATCGCAGATGATATCATTGATAGCTGCGGACAGGGTCGAATCCGGTGCGCGAGGCTGAGAGGGCAGGGCATTGGCTTTAGCCTCAAATGCAGTGGTGTCTCCAAGGAAGGATTGCGAAAAACAGCGCATGACATGCTGCACGCCTTCAGGACGGACTTCTCTCAGGTCTTCCGCGAAATAGCGGCCGCGCGCATAGCTTCCCGTGATGATTTCGTATGACGGGAAATATTCCACATTTGCGAAGCGAGACGCGACTTCATTCGCAGCAACGCGAAGCGCGGCCTTGGAATAAGTCGTGGCGGTCAGCACATGGTCAGGCTCGGCGGTCGCAATGAGGGGAACCGGCGACACGGTCAGCACGACGCGGATCGCGGGGTTGCGCGCCATGATCATCTCCAGTGCCGTGTTCAGATCATCAGCGCATTCAGCGGCCCGCATGTTCAGGAAGCGGAATTTCTCGTCCGAAAAAGTGCCATGGCCGCAGCCAGGGCATACCGGGAAAACGGCACCGTCGCGGATGTCCTCCCAGGTCTCGGTAAGACCAAGAGTAAAGATGAAAACGTCGGCTTGCTCGATCATCCGCCGGACAGCCGCCAGATGCTGTTCGCGGTCGGCATCAAATTCGGCACGCGATGCGAAGCCCTCCGGCTGGATCAGCGGGCGAAACGGATCGAAATAGCGTCCCCCTTCCTCCCAGCAGTCCTCCAGCGGAGTGAATTGGCCATAGGCCCGCCTGATCAGCTGCAGCAATTGCCGCGTGGTGTATATGTTGCCAAAACGCGCCGAGAACGTTCCGTAATTATAGTTTCTTGCGATCGCATCGCTGACAACGGGATGAGACGCCTCGGTTACGAGATAATTATAACCGCAGCTGACGAGATATTTCGAGAGATGCTGCGCAAAGCAGCTTCCTGCCGTGGCAACCTTGTCCTGTTCCTGGATGGCGAATTTGGGCGTCCGCATGGGCTGCAGCATATCGGCGGGCACGCCTGCGACCGCCTTGCGCCAATAGCGCTCATCGGGAAGCCCGCGATAGGGGCAGGTCTCATGGCTATTGGCGGCCATCGCGCATCTCCTGCTGGCTCACGACATAGTTTTCAATCTGTGCCAGCATTTCCGCTCCCCACAGATCATTGCCATGAATTGCGTCTGCTGCACTATCGGCATCCCGCATGCCATCCTCGCCGATCAAGGGGTTGGAAGGTTCGAGGAAGTGCAGATCCAGTTCGCTGCACATGGTGCGGGTCACGGCCTGTTCGAGTTTCCACATGCGCAGACGTGCGGCGGAAGGATTGATTTCGATCTCCTGATCGGCTGCACCGCGCTCGCGCGCGGCTTCTATCGTGCGAGGAGGCAGCAGCCCCTTGATCGCAGCATCATCGCGGATCGGCGGGATCGGCCCCAGCTGGACAATGCCGACGGGATTGAGGCTTTTGATCAGGCCCAGCGCCGTGGCGACATTTTCCAGCTTTTCGGCCATCAAATCCCGGGTCACATCATAAGGCAGGATCGAGGCGCCGGTCTGGACAGGGGTTTCTGGCGCTTCGGGGTCGATGAAGTCGAACGCCACGGGGTGTTTGATGAGGGAGAGGCGGTTGGCTTCGTTTCCACCCAGAGCAGAAACGACCCAGACTGCGGGATTGTCCTTGCGCCCCATCTGCTGATTGATGGCGCGTTGCAGGAGCGGGGTGATCATGGGTGCCCCATGCTGGTCATAAACGACCAGCCCGCCGGGATAGGCCGCATTCCCATTCAAGGCCACATGGATGCTGACGCCTTCGTGTCGGGCGGTGTAGGATGCCAGCGCCCGTTTCAGGGCGTTGGCATGGCTCATGCCGAAGATGACTATGGAGATTGGCTGCATCATTCTTTCCCGAGCCTAGATGGCTGCAAGTTCAGCCTTCAGCCTTTCGATCGACTGGCGCGCACCGAGATAGAGCTGGTCGCGGGTTGCGAGTGGAACGGAGGCCATGAAAGGGCTGAAATGCTCACTCAAACGCTTGTCATTGAGGTTGGAAAGTAGATCCGGCCTCTCCATGCGGCGCATGAAATTGCGGCTTTTGTCGGTAGGCGAGAGGACGATTGAGGGGACGCCATACATGGTTGCGACCACCGAGCCATGAAACTTCATGCTTGCCAGAACCGAGCATTCGCCAATGGCCTTGCATTGATCCCAGATGTTTTCCGAATAGACGACTTCCTTGCCATCGAATTCGAACAGATCTGCCGATCCCATATCGTTCTTGCCGGTCAGCCCGTTGCCAAGGATGATCTGGCGAATGGCGAAGCCTGAATCACGCGCCTTTTCGCAGAGTTCGGTTAGCTGGGTGTAATCGTCAGCCCCATTCTTGCGGAACCTGGTCACCACGCCAAGCACAGGCTTTTCGGGCTTAACGACAGGAGGCAGGTTCAAGGCGCAGACCATGTCAGGCGCCATGTCCACCCTGGGCCGCATAAGATGCTTGCTGATCCATGCGGCACTTTCCGCATCGCGTGCGGTGACAGTCCTGACATTGGGGTGGTTCAGGAACTCGCGCAATCTGAGCACGACCTCCTGCTTGTAGCCGCCCCATGTAGGCACACCGACACTGTGCACGAAAACAGGTTTCCTGAGGTATTCCGCTTTCCAGTATAGTTCTGAAATGGACCAGGGGATAATGAGATCCCCTCCTCCGATTATGAAAGCATCATATTGTTCGAGCGTAGAATCCACATTTCCGCTGAAATACGGCTTCTGCAGCATGTCATGAACAACAGAAACATCGAAGAAGTCGCCAAGCGCCTGCCTGTAGGCCTCTACAAAAAGTTCGTCCCCAAAATTACCCCACCCGAAAAAACCGACCAGCCCAACTTTAAGTCTAGCGATATTTTTTGTGACAACGGCAGCAGCGCTCATCAAAGCAGTTCCCGATCAGGGTTTGGGTAGGTATAAAAAACTAGGAATAAGTGGGGACTGCCTGATCTGTCGGCCTTCGTCAATGGTCAGGGGGCCATATGCCTCTGATTCATACTGGCTGAATCAAGCCCCGCTAGGCCGATGTCATGACGGGCTTGTCGATGACAATGGGCAGCATTGCGCGGACTGCCTGCGATGAGAACTTTGCAGTTGACCCAATGATGGATGAGAGGTGGTCGGGGAGACAGGATTCGAACCTGCGACATCCTGCTCCCAAAGCAGGCGCGCTACCGGACTGCGCCACTCCCCGACTGGGACAGCCCCTAGGCAAGCTGCGCCGCTATGGCAAGCGGACTGTTACCGGCCTGTTTCCGGCAGGGTTCAGTCCTTGCCGGATGTGCCGAAGACGTATCGGTCCAGCTCGACATGGAAATGACGCAGGCGGGCTTCCTGCTCGCTCCAGAGCGGGCCGCGGAAACCGCGCGAGCGGGCGCCTTGCTGGACAAAGGGCAGCAGGTCGCTGTCCTGATCGAGCACAGGACCAAGCTCGGGCGGTTCGCCCACCTTGGACCGCCCGATTTCCGGGCGGATGCGCCCGGATGTGTCGGTGCCTTCTGCCAGCCCCATCCAGGCGGGCGCGCAATAGCCGGGAATGTCCTCGTGCTTGAAAAGGATCACTGTGTCGTAAGTGAACTGTTCAGGGTCGCTGGCATGGGGAATGAAGCGGTGCAGGAACACGGCTTCGGGATGGCAGCCGATCTGGATGTTGGGAAAGATGCCATAGATCGTCGAGTCGGTCAGCTGGGTGTCGCTGAACTTCTCGTAGCCCAGATTATACCGGGCCGAACGCAGCCGCTTGGCCTGCTGGATCGCGGCGCGGGTGTCCTGCGCCGAACCCGTAAAGCTGGCCGGATCAATGCCTGCATCCTGCAACATCATGGCGATGCCGGGATTGACCGTTTCGCGGTCATGATAACGCGGCGAAGGCTGCGCAAAGGGCACGAACTGGCGGCTCTGCCCGTTGGGGTAGAGATCGATCTGGGTGCGATCGTCCATCAGGCACTGGGTCTGGGGGTGAACCGCGTGGAGGTGGTAGGTCTCGTAGAAGGCGTCGACGCCGCCTTTCCAGTTGGCAGCCCAGTCGGACCGCTTGTGCTGGATCACGTGCATCTTGTGGATGTCATAGAGTTCCAGCTGTTCGGCCACCACGCCCAGATGTTCGCGCAAGGGCTTCACATCGGGGTTCATGCTGATGAAGATCAGCCCCGCCACCTGCTCGCAACGCACGCTGGTAAGGTGGGTGCCGTGGCACAGCACCTTGGGGTTGAAGGTTTCCTCGTCTGTTACCTTGGCGTTGGTGCCATCGAGGTTGAACTGCCAGCTGTGGAACGGGCAGGTGAAACGGTCCACCGATCCGAAATCGACCATGGCGAGCGGGCTGCCGCGATGGGCGCAGACATTGTAATGGGCCTTGATCGAGCCATCTTCGTCGCGCACCACAAGGAAGCTCTCGCGCCCGTGCTCGAAGCGGAAGAAGTCTCCCGGTTCGGGAATGTCGCTTTCCACTCCGGCCAGCAGCCAGGTCTTGGTGAAGACCTTTTCCCATTCCGCCTCGGCGAAAGCCTTGTCGTGATAGCGAGAGGGGTCAGGGCGCTCAGTGCCGTTATCGGGGCGCGGCACTTCCGCGTTGAAGGGGTGGGGCGTGCCCACGTGGATATCCCAATTGCGAAAATCGAAACCCATGGTGCCTCTCCTATTTTCCGAACACGTATAGAGCGTTACCGGGCATATGATAATACATGCCATAGCCGCTGCTGAAAACCAGATGGCCGCTATATACGGCGGGTCCGGGGCCGCTCATGCTGCCGCCTTTTGCCATGGTGGGGGTGATGCCCGCCACCGGGGTTTTGGTGTCGAATTCCCACAGAACCTGTCCGTTTTCGGCATCATAGGCCTTGAACCAGCCATTGAGATGACCAGCGAGAACCGCACCGGGGATGGCGGTGGCTGCAGCCGAAATTCCGGGGTCGCATGAATCGAGTCCCTCGCATCCACCCGACGCATGCTGGCGCCAGAGAACCTTGCCGGTAGCGGCATCGATCGCATGAATGCCTGCGCCGTTTTGCGCCTTGTCATACTCGCGCCCGTCGCGCGTGTCGGCCATATCGACAATGGGCACGAAAACCCTGCTGCCGCTTGCAGCCATGCCAAAGTGAACGCCGCCTTGTGTCCCGCCATGGCCCAGACGCTGAGACCAGACGATCCGGCCATCGGCAGGATCGATGCCATAGGCCATGCCCGATTTCTGTCCGGCCACGATGATGTCCTTGCCAGCGCCAAGCGGAATGAGCAGGGGCGAGGCTGAAAGGTCGTAATCCGGCCCGTTTTCGTCCGGGCAGGCTTCATTGCCCAGCATGCAGCCGACATTCCACGCATCGCCGGAGGTGAGCTGGGCCTGCCAGACGCGCTTGCCGGTGCTGGCATCAAGCGCAATCAGGGCGTCGCTGTTGCCGTCAGCCGGGGTCGAATAATTCTCGCCTGTGCCGACATAGATGCGGCCGCGCGCCGCGTCATAGGTCGGGCTGGTCCAGACCGGAGCGCCGGAGGGCCCCATGACAATGGTTCCGGCCGCGGTCTTTTTCTGGACGCGTGCGGGTTCGGGGATGACATGATATTTCCAACGCACTGAACCGTTCTGAGGATTCAGTGCCACCACCGCCCCTCTGAAGGTGCAGCAGGCATAGGCCGGATTGGCCGCCGAGGTCACTTCAAGCGAGGATATGGGGACATAGAGGCTTTCCCCGGCAAGGGTGGGTGCGCCGGTTATGGTGGCGTTGGGGTGGTCGTCCAGCCTGATGCGCCACAATTGTTTGCCGGAGAAGGCATCAAGCGCATAGGCGCGGCCCAGCGCATCGCCGAAATAGAGGCGCTTTGCATCGGCATCCGCGACAATGGCGGTGCGCACTTCGGCAGGAGCGCGGAAGGTCCATTTGGAGCAGCCTGAGGCGAGGTCCAGAGCATAGACCGTGCCATCCTGGCTGCCGACGAAGATCGTATTCCAGCCGATGGATGCTTGCGAACGGGCGCGCACGGCATTGGGGAAGGCAAAGGCCCATTTGAGCTTCAGCTTTGGCAGGTCTGCAGACACCAGCCCGCCATCGGCCTGATTGAAATAGCGCCGCGTATCATGGCCCCATGAGGCCTGCGCCGGAGGTGCTCCATCGAAAGCTGCGGCAGGCCCGGTGCATTGGGCAGGCGGGGCAGGGGGGTGATAATCGGCCAGCCGGGTCCGGGTAAGATATTCGGCCACCTGCTCTTTCTGGTCAGAGCTGAGATGAGCCGCCTGCTGGCTCATCACCCCGTCGGTGAGGGCATGCAGGATGGCATCGGGGGCCAGCATTTCGAGCCAGACCCGGGCCGGAGCCTTGGCGACCCCGCCTTCATGGCAGGCGGCGCAATTCTGTTCGTAGATCTGTCGGCCAGGGTGGGTTTCAGGATCGATGGCCGGACCAGAGCGGGAGACGAATTCGTCCGAACTCTTGATCCGGCCGGGATCGGCGGCCCGTGCGTCTGACAGGAGGGAGAGACTGGCAATGGCTCCGAGGAGCGCTGCCAGTCCAAGCCAGATGCCGGGCCGCCTGACCATCATTTGCCAAACCGGAAGCCGATTTCGACACCATAATAACGCGGTGCGCCATACTGGCTGTTCAGCCACAAGCCGCCGACATTCTGGTTGGCGGTGCGATACCGCTCATCCGTCAGGTTGCGGCCGACCAGGCGCAGATAATACTCATCCTCCGCCTGAGCCAGAGTGACGGATGCGTTCAGCAGCGTGCGCCCGTCGAGATAGGCGTTGCCGTCGACATTGGTGATCGACTGCGAGAACAGGTTGCGGCTGACATGGCTGACATTGGCGTTCAGCACCAGCTTGTAGCTGTCTCCCAGCGGCTGGTTGATGGTGCCATCCACCGACCAGGTCCATTTCGGCGTACGCAGCAGCGGCGCAGTGGAAAGGTCATAACCCGAACCCGGCTGACCGCCCGGAGCAGGTGCCACTACATAGCTTGAATATTTGCCATCCTGATAGCCGAGCACACCGCGCAGGGTGAACTCGTCGATAGGCCGGGCAACGGTTTCGATTTCGATACCCTTGACCTTGGCGCTGGCCGCATTGACGAAGCGGGTAACCTGGTTGGGCTGGCCGTTCACCTCGATCGGCACGTTCAGCTCGCGCTGCATGTCCTTGTATTTCACGTAGAAACCGGTGAGGTTGAAACGCAGGCGGCGGTCGAAGAATTCGCTCTTGAGACCCAGTTCGAAGCTGTCCGCGGTTTCCGGCTTGGTGGCTGCCGCTGCCTGGGCAAAGGCGACATTATCGCCCTGGAAGGCTGCAAAGCCGCCGATCTGGTCGTTGAAGCCGCCGGCCTTGAAGCCGCGCGAATAGGTGAAATAGGTGAAGATGTCGGGATTGGCCTGATAGCCGATGCTGATGCGCCAGGTCGGCTTCTTGGCCGAATCCTTCACCTTGATCACGCCGGCCGGATAGTTGAAGACGCTGGCATCGAGCGGCTGGTCGATCGAGATCGTCGGGTCAAAGCCACCTTCCAGAGCCGGGATGAACACCTGTTCGCGGCCCCACCAGGTTTTCTTTTCCCAGGTATAGCGCAACCCGCCGGTGATGGTCAGCTTGTCGGTCGCCTTGAAAGTGCCTTCGGCAAACAGGGCCTTGGACTCTGCCTTTTGCGCATTGCACAGCAGATAGGGCGTGTCGTTCCATGCGCCGAAGGGCAGCGGGCCGCCGGTCAGATCAAGGAAGCCGAGGATCTGCGAGACGCAGAAGTCGGTCTTGTCCTTCTGGTAGAACCCGCCAAGAACCGCGTCGAAAGGACCGCCGGTGTCGGTGGCGAAGCGCAGTTCCTGCTGGAAGGTCTTGCGGTCATCGTCGCGGCGAGCATCGAAGATCGAGAGCTGGTCGCCATCGGGCGCAATCGCGGTCGTGCCGGCATAGGAGTTGGGCAGGCGCGATTTCTGCTTGCGCCAGCCGGTCACCGAGGTCAGCCGGCCGATGTCGGTATCGTAATCCATGTTGAGATAGATGCCATCGACATCGATGCGCTGGCCCCGGCTCATTTCGAGCATGGCATCGTCGCGCAGGGTGACCGCCGCATTATCCAGCGGATCGCCGCTGTTCACGTTGCGGCCAAGGCCCAGAAGCCCGGTCAGGAACGGATCGGCCGGGTTTTGATAGCGGAAGTTCTCGTTGACCGAGGGGACCGGCTGGGAACGGTCGCGCAGCTTTTCATATTGCAGCAGCATCGAGAGATTCTCGGTCGGCTTGGCGAGCAGCTTGATGCGGCCATTCCAGACCTTCTTGCCGCCGACATGATTGCCGTTCAGGCAGCCTTCGACCCCTTGCCACTTGTTGGCGGGGAAGAAGCCGGTAACCGGTCCATAGCAGCCGCCATTGCGGTAATAGCCATGGTCCTTCTGGTAACCGCCAACGATGCGCACGCCGAGCTTGTCCTCGATGATCGGAGCGTTGAAGGCAGCCTGATAGACCTGTGTTCCGAAATCGCCGAACTGGAGCTTGCCTTCGACCTCGAAGCGGTCGAGCTGAGGGCGCTTGGTCCGCACGGTGACAGCGCCGCCGGTGGTGTTCTTGCCGAACAGCGTGCCCTGGGGCCCGCGCAGCACTTCGACCTGTTCGATGTCAAAGGTGTCGAGCAGCTGGGTCTGGACGCTGGGCACCACGAAATCGTCCACCAGCACCGCGACCGGTGGCTCAAAATAGACGATGATCGTGTTTTGCCCCACGCCGCGCATGGCGAAGGAGGCGGCGTTGAAGCCGGTGATGGTGGAGGCTGAGAAGTTCGGCACGAAGGTCGCCAGCTGGCCGATGTCGCGCACACTTGCCTGGCGGATGGTGCTGGAGTCGACGGCGCTGACCGCAACTGGCGTATCCTGCAGGTTGGTGTCGCGACGGGTCGCGGTGACGATGATTTCCTGCAAACCGCCGGTGCTGGCGCCCTGAGCTGACTGATCCTGCGCCATGGCGGTGGAAGGCGAAAGCATGGCAGCGAAAAGCACTGCCGGAGCGGTGGATAGCATCAACTGGCTCTTGTTCATGGTATTCCCTCTTTTCTCCCTCCAGCCGCTCTGTGCGGACTGGCGCATTGACCAATCATCGGACGCATCGGCACCTTGCTTGGGCGGTTGGAGGGTTCGAAACCCTTTTTCCTCTCTCGCCGGTATCGCATGTACCGATCTGCATCGAATAGATGTATAGACAAGGCCTGGGAGCCTGTCTAGTCATGTCATGATTGCCAGTGTATCTGCCTGTAACAAGCAGCATGGAGAGAGCGATGCGTTGCACATTCCTGTCGAGATTCCGCATCAAACCAGAATGCGAGGCTGAATTCATCAGGCTGACTGAACAGATGGAAGAGATCGCCAGGGACGAACCCGAGACTCTGGCCTACAATTTCTACAGACTGGACGAGCCGGGCATGTTTGCGGTCTATGAAAGCTTCACCAGCGAGGCGGGCGACAAGGCGCACATGGAAAACCCGCTGAATGTTCCGCTGATCGAGGCGACGGTAGCCTGCATGGAGGGCACCTATAGTCGCGAATATCTCTATGACCTCAAGTGATCGGATCCGCAAGCATGACCAAGACCGCAAAATCCTTCATCGCCACCCTGCGTGTGAAGCCCGAAAAGCGCGATGAATTCGCTGCCCTTCAGACCGAACTGAAGCATCTGGTGCATCAGCACGAGCCGGATGCCTATGTTTATGAGCTGCTGCAGTCGGAGGATGACGAAAACCTGTTCTACTGCGTTGCGACCTTCAAGGACGAAGCCGCGTTCGAACATCACATGCACATCGATTTTCACGACCGCCTGGTGCCGCCAGTGATGGAGTGTCTTGCCGAGGATATGGAGTTGCGTTTCTTTCGCTCGCACCAATAGGCTGGCGCGGCCAGCCCCTGCTCAGCCGGTCTGGGTTTCGTAATCAAGCTGCCTCAATGTGCGTCGGGCCATCAACCCCATGACCAGATAATTGACCACGCTGCCGATCACCACGCCCCACGCCGCCCCCGTGCCTTCGTAGCCTTCAACCAGTATCAGCACCGCAATGGTCAGGGCGGCCACGCCCAGCGCGCGCGCCATCAGCGACAGCCGTGCGCGACCGGCTGAATGCAGCACTGGTTCAAACGGAACGCCGGCAAGCTCAAGCGATGCCGCCAGCACCAGCGGCACCAGTATGACATGGGTGATGCGGAATTCCTCTCCGCCCAGTGCCACCACGAGTTGCTCCCCCAGCACCACGGCCAGAGTGACGACAAGCGCCCCGGATGCGGCCGCGATCCGCGCGGTTTGCAGAGCGAGTTTTCTGAAATCGGACGCCTTGGCCACCACCTTGGCACGGGCCACTTCGGCATAGACCGCACGGGTCAGCAAGGAAGAGAATTTCGAAAGTCCCTGAGCCAGTTGTTGCGCCAGCCGGTATAGCCCGGCGGTGCTGGTTCCTGCGAAGAAACCCACTGCCAGCAACGGCCCGTGGCGCGTGATCGCTTCCAGAGTTGCACCGGCATAGGTAATCAGAAAGAAACGGCCAACGCCGGGATTTTCGTCCAGAGCCCGGCGCCATCCGGCCAGATTGTGCAGCCGGACCGCTTGCGGGCACAGCATCTTTGCCATGATCCAGTAGGCAGCGGCTTCGATCAGATCGATCAGCGCCCAGGCGATAAGAAATTTTGCCAGTGTCGGTTCGTTAAGCCAGATCGCCACGGCCGCGCTGAGCCTGAGTAGCGGAACTAGCGCCTCGACATAGACTGCCACATCGAACCGGTCGAGCGCGCGCACGATCCCGGTAGGAGAGGAAACCAGCGCCCAGACCGCAGCAATGTTGAACCAGAATGCCGTGTCGATCAGGCTGCGGTTGAGGTCCAAAGCATCGGCGAAGTGATAGAAGGCAATATAGGCGATGACGCATCCCGCCATGGCGCCAACTATGTCGAGCAGGCCGCAAAGCATGCCGAGGCGGCCAAATGCACCCCAGTCCTTTTTGTGCACATGCTCGGCGCCATAGCGCACCACAACGCGCCAGGTCTGGAAACCGGCCAGAGCAATGAGGGCCTGTGATGTGCCGAATATCAGCGAGAAGTGCCCGAAGCCCTTGAGGCCAAGTGAACGGGTCAGAATGCCGAGATAGACCAGGCTGCAGATGGCACCGAAGCCCTTGCCGCCCAGCAGCCAGACGACGTTGCTGAAAACGCGCCCAAGCAGTGTGGCACCTTGAGCAGGGGGGCGGAGTTTGGCCGACATGCAAGCCATTTGGACCAGCGCCGGTCCTGGTGCAAGCGGGCTTGCATCAATGGTCCGCTCTGTCCCGCCATGCATCAGCCATGGTTGCGAAGCAGGAATGTGGTGGGCCCGGCAGGATTCGAACCCGCGACCTAGCCGTTATGAGCGGCCAGCTCTAACCGCTGAGCTACAGGCCCCCAGCATGGCCGGGCAACTAGCTTGCCTTGTCTCGGTGCGCAAGCGGGGCTGCTGCAATCAGCTCTCGACCGCCTGCATGATTTCCTGCAACCCCGCAGGGGCTATGCCTCTGGCCGAACAATGGGCAAGCACGATGTCCCACCAGCGGTAGAAGCGATCAAGGTCATCCTCGTTCCTGACATAGGGCGTATATCCCGGATCGAGCGAGGGGCTGTGAAAACTCATGATCAGCAATGGCAGTCCCTCCTCAAGGGCGCGGTCTATGCCTCTCACCGCATCAGCGGCATTGACACCCTCCGGTGTGAGAGGAATGCGGTCGAGCAGCCTGGTGCGCGAGAGCAGCCCGCGCAGGCGGGGGCAATTGCGCAGGGCGGGGTAAAGCCAGCCGCCGCAGCCCCTCAGCCTTCCTGAATAGACGGTGGTCAAGGGCAGTTCGAGAACGCATCGGCCACTCCCGACCCAGAAGGGGCTGGCCGGAAACCGTGCGTAATCCGGCCCGTGCTCGCCGCTGTAATCGAAACGGGCGCGCACCGAGCTGTCCATGGCGATGGAATTGTTGCGCAACATCTGCGCCGTGCTGGCCCCTGCACCATAGCGACCAGCGCGGAAAATGAGCGGTTCCGCCCCGAAACGGCTCGAGATTGCCTGTTTGACCTGGCGGAATTTTTCCTCCTCCAGCTGAGGCGAGAGATTGCCGGCAAAACTGTTGCGATCATTGACTTCCTCAAGGAAAGGCGGCGTGACCCATGGGTGAAGATGTATGCCAAGCTCGGCTCTTCCCTTGGCCGCCGCATCCCCGAGAATGGCGGCCGCCAGAGGATCGGTCGCTACGGGATAATCCATGAAATAAACGGGCTTTATGCCTCTTTTTTCACAATAGTTCTGAAATTCCTTGATCCGGGCGATATGATGAAGAGTGTGCCCCTCCCGCTGAAACGGATCCTCCCAGCCAAATTCCTCTTCGGTGTCGATGGTAATCAGGAAGCGTGGCCCGAATCCGGGCCGGAAGGTGGCGATGGCATCGGCAGGAGGGATCTGATTTATCGCGGCCATGGCAGTCGGAAACGGACCTCTTTGCGCGATCAGGCGATATGCACCTCGCCGGATGCATCGTGGTCCTGTGCGTTCTTGCTGGATGATGCCCCTGCATAAGCTTGCAGTGTTAAGATCAGGTTCTCGGCATCATGGACAAGATCGCCACCGGCCGCCCGACATTCGGCCCGGGCCAGCCGCAAGGCAAAACCGGAACCGAACATGCCTGCGCTGAGCGCCTGTGGCGCCTGGCTGACGGATGCGGCGAAAATTGATTCGCGACCGGCCATGGCAACCGGCAGGTCCATCCTCACCCTGAGCAGTCCCGGCTCGATGCTTGCCTCGATCTCCAGCCCTTCGCCGGGGGTGGTGGCCGAAGCCAGCGTAGCCATTAAACGCCAGACCAGCCGGGCGCAATCTTCTGCCCCCAGGGCGACAGGCGGGATTTCGGGTGAAGCCTTGAGGCTGAGGCTGGCGGAACGGGAACTGCAGTAGGGCTGCAGCTGGGCAATGGTCCGCTCGAGGCAGGACATGAGGTCGCAGCCGGTTTCTTCCAGCTCAAGTGCGCCGCTTTCCAGCCTGGCAAGCCGGTCCAGCTCCTCGAACCCTGCCAGAAGCTTGGCGGAATCTCCGGCAATGCTGGCTGCAAGTGCGCGGTATTCATGCGGCGAAGGGCCGAAAAGCTGTTGCTGGATGATTTCCGCAAAGCCCTGGATCGCGTTGACCGGCGTGCGCAGCTCATGCAGCAGTTCGCGGATGCGCTCGCCCTGCATGGAGCGCGGGGCTGCTGCTTCGGGGGCAGGGCGCCGCAATCTGCCGCAATAGCCGGTGAAGCGTCCGCCAGCTGCGGCAAAATGCGGTGCGGCGTCAATCTGCCAGAGGCCGGAGATGGCGGGTGCGCCTTCTATCCTTATCCTGCCCGCGTTGAGAGGGAGGCGCTGGCGCATGCGCCCCTGGCTTGCCGGGTCCAGCTGCAGCGGCGCTTCCATGTCCTGACCACCCAGCCGGGCCCCGACGATCATCGCCGCTGCAGCCGGATCGGCCCATGTGACACGGCCAGAGGCATCTGTGGCGAAATCGAAGGCGCGAAGCTGGGCGCAGTTCTGCATATCCTGCAATTCTGCCATGGGCAGGGGTGGCGCTTCGCTTGCGGCAAGCCCCTCATTCTTCCCGCGCGACTTCTGGTATTCGGCGATCCTGCGCAGCAATGTCGCGATTTCATCGGGAGCATGATTTTGCGAGGGGGCATAGTGTATGGGGGCGCTGCTGATCTCAGCGGCATGGCTGGCCGGGGCAAGGCTGTCCTCGCGGAAATCGGCCAGATCGAGAATGCCGGTTGCGTCAGCCTCGATCGTTTGCGGGGAAGGAAGCACCAGATCGCCAACACCAAGCCTTGCTAGCAGGGCAGTCGGGCCTCGTCCGAGATCCTTGCGATGCCTCAGCAGCCCGCGTGCACGCACCGGCAGGCGCGGGATCAGGGCTTGCCATTGTGCATCGTCCATCTGGGCCACGGCCAGAGCTGCAGAGGCCACTTCCGGTTCGTGATCGGCCAGCGTGGCGACGAGCCTGGGATTGCGTTGCCTGAGTGCAGGGTCACGCAGGATGGCGCCGCGATTCCTGGCCGGCAAACGGTGGCATAATGCGTTGAGCCGTTCGAAACCCTGTTCGACCAGCGGGCCGGATGCATTCGCCGGCAACCGTCCAAGCAGGTCGACGAGCTGGCGGAACTGCGTCAATGCAGCATTTTCGCCAGTCACGCTTGCGCGCAGAACCGTGTCGAGGCGGTCGTCAATATGCATCAATTCTCCGGCCGTGCCCGAAAACAGGGGCGCAAGCTCACTGCTTGATGCCTATCATCGCGCGGCTGCCACTGCAGGGGCAAGCCCGGAGGCGTAACAAAGCGGGACAATATCCACAGAGCTGGTGAAGAAGCGCGATCGAGAAATTATTTTCCAGAAAATCCTGCCCTGACTGCCTGAATATTGCTAGGATGCGCAGTTAGATACCTTTTTGGAGATAATGCCTTGGCCAATCTCGATTCCATCGATCGTCGTCTGCTGGCCGAATTGCAGGATGATGGCCGTATCACCAATGTCGAGCTGGCCAGCCGGGTGGGGCTGACCGCGCCGCCTTGCCTGCGCCGGGTGCGTGCGCTGGAGGAAGCTGGCACGATCAGGGGCTATCATGCCGAGATCGATGGCGCAGCGCTGGGCTTCTCCATTGCCGTGTTTGCCATGGTCAGCCTCAAGAGTCAGGCAGAAGATGCCCTGCGCCAGTTCGAGGACCACATGCGTTCATTGCCCGAGGTGCGGGAGTGCCACATGCTCAATGGCGAAATCGATTTCATTCTCAAGATCGTCAGCAAGGATCTGCAGAGCTTTCAGGAATTCCTGACCAGCAAGCTGACACCGACGCCCAATGTCGCCAGCGTCAAGACTTCGCTGGTGATCCGCACGGCGAAAAAGCTGCCTGGCGTGCCGGTTGAATGACGCTCAGACCTCGCGCTTTGCCAACCATTCTTCCAGCCATTTGATCGTATAGTCGCCGTTCAATATGTCGGTGTTCTTGAGCAGTGCTGCGTGGAGCGGGATGTTGGTCTTCACCCCATCGACGACCATTTCCTCCAGCGCGCGCCTCAGCCGCATGATGCAGCCTTCGCGGGTGCGGCCATAGACGATCAGCTTGGCGATCATGGAATCATAATGCGGCGGGATGCGATAGCCCGCATAAAGCCCGCTATCGACGCGCACATGCATGCCGCCTGCCGCGTGATAGCCGGTCACCGTGCCCGGCGAAGGTGCGAAAGTGAACGCGTCTTCGGCGTTGATGCGGCATTCGATGGCATGGCCGGTGAAGCGCAGCTCGTCCTGCGAGACCGAAAGCGGGCGGCCTTCGGCTATGCGGATCTGTTCACGCACCAGATCGAGGCCGGTAATCGCTTCGGTC